>JAJSZT010000029.1 GCA_030272815.1 Deltaproteobacteria bacterium | reverse complement strand
ATTACAACAGTTTATTGTCCTTTAACCATCATAAGACCGCCCTAAAGGCTCGGTCAAAAATAACTGTGCATGCTGTTTGTGAACTATACCTATTATAGTCAAAATTGTTGATTGTCGATTGATGATTGTTGATTTGTGGAATCGCTTCGCTCAGTCTTTTTTAAAATTAATAAAATACCTTCAATCATCAATCGACAATTAACAATTTTTTGTTGGGATAGTAGCCGAAGTTAGAACCATGCCCCAATTATTGTATACTGGAGCCCACGACCGGAATCGAACCGGTGAACCTCTTCCTTACCAAGGAAGCGCTCTACCGACTGAGCTACGTGGGCACTAACATTTTTGGTTTGGAGCGGGAGACGAGACTCGAACTCGCGACCTCCAGCTTGGAAGGCTAGAGCTCTACCAACTGAGCTACTCCCGCTTAAATATTCAATTATCATTCTCCACAAGAATTAAGCCATAGAGATGTCATAAAGATAATAATTAAGTTTCCTCAAAAACGCAGAACGCTGTAAGAGTTACGCAGGAAGCCATGCAGTTCATTATCGATCCCGATATCAAAACGAAATCTCCTACATACGACTTGCTTTGAGGTGGTGGTGGGGGGAGGATTTGAACCTCCGAAGGCTTCGCCGACAGATTTACAGTCTGTTCCCTTTGACCACTCGGGAACCCCACCTTGTCGTTTTCATACAGAATAAAAAATTTTCGCTATTACCTGTGAAGCCAGCGGAGGGACTCGAACCCCCGACCCACTGATTACAAATCAGTAGCTCTACCAGCTGAGCTACGCTGGCATATAAAAACCTTGTATAGTTAATCCAAATTAATTACAATATAATTTTTAAAATCAGCATGTTTTAACCTAAATTGAGCGATTTTTTACTCGACCTGCACCAATCTCTTGCGCATCAAGGACTTGCGAAAAGTCTCGACATATCCATTGGTATGCCTACGCTTTTCGCAAACCTCGCTGCATCAAGATATTGGCACATTTCTTCGCAAAAAATCGCTCAACTTAGGTTTAATAAAAAAAGATATAATTAACTGTCTCTTTTATAAATATCAAATTCTATTATTAGGCATAATTTACAATTAAGCCATGTTATGATTAAATATTAAACTCTTTTCTGGTAATATCGTCTTTTTTCTTTTGATTTTAAGCCTAATTATTCTAAATCTACTGTACAGAAATAAAAATATTGAAAACATCTGCCTCAAATAAGCATCCAGCTTAATCTTACACAAAAAAATTGACGGCAACTCGCCTAAAAATGAAGATAGCCGCCGCAAGCGGACGGGGTATTGAAAAATCATAATAAAGGCTAAATTTTAATCAACATTTTTATCTTTACGAAAATCAATCAATTAACTAAAACCTTGACAAAGATATACATTATTGTGTAATCGAACAAAAAAACATTTTTTCTAACACCATGTCACAAAAAAGCTCATTAAGAGGCCTGAATTGATAATTTCACGCATAATTTTTGTATCAGTTTTAATACTATTTCTATTATGCGGATGCGTCCAAAGATTGCAGAAGACTTCTGTTCATCAGCATAACAATTCTGATTTATCTGAATTAAAAAGTCCTCCTGACACAAAGCCAACCCATAAGGCAGACAATGCAACTAATAAATCTGCTCTCATTAATCTTACCAAAACCAATCATAGCAAATCAGAGGTTAAAAGCGATGAATATACAGTAACTAATTCAGAAAGGATAAAAATACAGTCTGTTCTTGATGAAGCTCTCGACTACTGTCAGGCAGCCCAGGATTTCTGGCAAAAAGGAGAACTTGAAAATGCCCTTGAGGCTCTTGATCAGGCCTACTCTTTAATTTTGAACGTTGATACTGATGACGATCCAAACCTAATACAGCAGAAAGAAGACCTGCGTTTTATGATTTCAAAACGCATCTTAGAAATCTATGCATCCCGCAATATAGTGGTAAATGGAGACCATAACGCCATCCCAATTGTGTTAAACAAACATGTAAAGGCTGAAATAGATCTTTTTACCAAAGGTGGAGAGAAAAAATTTTTTATCAGATCTTACAAACGTTCAGGCCGATATCGCCCATTTATAGTATCGGAACTTAAAAAAGCCGGTCTTCCTGTTGAGCTGTCATGGCTCCCTCTTATCGAAAGTGGATTTAATGTGGTTGCGCTTTCAAAAGCCAGAGCTCTCGGACTCTGGCAGTTTATTCCCTCAACCGGCTACAAGTTCGGCCTTAAACGTGATATATTTATTGATGAAAGAATTGATCCTGTCAAGTCAACAAAAGCTGCTATAGCATACCTGAAAGAACTGCATAACATCTTTGGCGACTGGAACACAGTTCTTGCGTCGTATAATTGCGGGGAAGGAAGGGTGCTTCGTGTAATACGGGGTCAGAATATAAACTACCTTGACGATTTCTGGGATCTATATCAAAGGCTTCCGAGGGAAACCGCCAGATATGTCCCCAGGTTCCTTGCAACTCTACATATAGTCAAAAATCTGGAAAAATACGGGATAGATTCAATAGAAACAGTTTCTCCATTAGAATATGAAACTATGTCTGTTTCAAAACAGGCACATCTCAAAGACATAGCAAAAAATATAGGAACTTCTGAAAAAATACTAAAAGAACTTAATCCAGAGCTGCGATACAAGATATTGCCCTCTGATCAATATTCTCTGAGAGTTCCCCCGGGCAAACGTGAAGTACTGCTTTCAAAGCTGGATGAGATACCGATCTGTTCTCCACCCAGAAGCACAAGAACCGTGTACCACAAGGTAAGGCGGGGAGAAACCCTTTCAACTATAGCGAGGCGCTACCGTACAAGTGTCAAAAGCATTGCACGGGCAAACAACATACGTAAAAATAATTTAATCGTAGCAGGCAAAAGGCTTAAAATTCCACAAAAGGGAGCAGTATACTCGGCTCGTGAGCCCAAATATAAACATACATCAAAATATATCGTAAAACGCGGTGACTCTTTGTGGATTATAGCCAGGCGTTTTGATACTACGACAAAAAAACTTCAGAAGCTGAACAACCTTTTAAATACGAATCTTCATATTGGACAGGTGCTAAAAATACCCGGACAAAAGGAAAGCCCGGCACCGGCAACAAAAGAAAGTTTAAGAACATATCTGGTAAAACGCGGAGATAGCCCCTTCAGGATAGCAAAAAACCATAACGTGCCCCTCGAGCGCTTTTTACGCACAAATAATCTAACACCCAGAAGCAAAATATATCCGGGGCAAAAAGTATATGTTGAATAACTATTGCCCCGCAGCTCAGTCACATTACAGCATTACACCACATTGCAGCCTTCCTCATAATACACATTGTAATATTTTTTCACAGTATTAAACATCCAATAATACCAAACAAAATCCTGTAAAACAGATAATAATAGTATAGTAAACCGTCACCGTTGAAGGTTATAGTGGTTTTTAGGCTTACGACCTGTAAACTGCGGAATAAAATCTTACTTGTTTTTTCCTTGGCAGGACGGTGCTTTTATGATTTTATATAAGGTGCTAATGTAGTGCGCGATTTCGTTCCATAATATTGAGCATTTTTTCTCACTAATCATTTGTGCAGATATATGAAACATGCAGATTTTAAAAAACTTACTGGCTGGATCGACATTGATAGAGCTCAATTACCTAAGCTGACATATCATCAAAAAGTTCTCTACTTTGATAAAAGGCTAAGAATGGTTTTAATAAAATCATTGATAGATGTCTTCAATGGAATATCAAAAGCTCCAAAACAGTCTTCACTCTTGATCTTTGCCACTTCTGTATGTTGCGCAATTGAAGCTTTAGGGAAATTCAAAGAAGGCTTGAGTAAGAAAAATTATCAGAGATTCAAAGGATTCCTTAGTTACATGAATCCTGACTTTAAGAGAAGAATCCTTTTTGACAAAAAATATGAAAAAATATTATGGAAATATTTTCGGAATGGCTTAGCACATGGTTTTGCTATTTGTCATGGAGGGTTTGAACATCAAACTAACTATTTTAATGTTAAGAAAATGAATGGAATTGATGTACTAATGATTGACCCAAGACGATTTTATCTCGATTTTAGAAGTGGTCTTGCTGAATACTTGCGTAACCTTCGAAATGCACCTCCAGGTGACCCACTCAGAGATAATTTTGAAAATGTTTTCCAAGATGTATTTATAAATGGAAAATAATTTGCACAGCAAATCATTCAACCTGACCGCTGGTTAATTCCATCGTTATGATTAAGACTAAATGAATCTATTCTGGTCAACACGAGCCCTGACCCAGTCAAAAGAAGATCACCTCACGGAATTCTTTGCTGCTGCGTTAACGATCAATGAACACGTACGCAACGCATATGCTGAACTCGTTTTTGGTCGTTATGCTCAAGAAAACGGATGGAGAAACCCTGTTGTCGAAAAGGTGGAAACGCAAGTTTTGTACGATGGCACTAACTGTTGTCCAGACATGCGGCTAACGCTGGCCGATGGGCACATTGTCATATGTGAACACAAGATTAACGCTCTTGAAACACAGGGATCAGAACCGGATGATCGATTACAACTCGAAAGATATTTAGCCCTACCAATCGATGGACTGGTTTACGTTCGGTCGTCTTGGACGTCTCCGACTCAAGCCGTATTAGAGAATCCAAAATACATAAAACCGCCCGAAAAAGAACTCTTTCTATGGAGGGATTTTTACAACATTGTCGCTCAATCCGATGACCAGTTTGTCGCCTGGATCAAAGAAGGTTTTGAGACACTGGGTTTTACCCCGCCTCACCCCATTATTGGTGAGCTTTCAGGACCAGACCCTGAAGAAAACTCGAGGAATCGCAGGAATTTTGCTAAGTTATGGAGTAGCACGAAGTCTTTCGCGAGTCAATTAGGATGGAAAGTCGGCACAGGCTCAATTGTTGAACTCTATCTCTCCCAAAGCCCGACGTCTCTGGCTACTGATGTATTCGTCTCACCAGCAATGCTGGACAGGTTCCTTTTCCGTGTGACCCCTGGTAAGCGAAAGCTGGATGAAGTACTTACGGTATTAAAGCATGCCGCCGAATCATTACGCGTTCCCACAGAAATAAGTGAGACCACGGTTCGTCGAAAGGAAGGAAAAGTTCCAGTAGTGGATGTCACCACTTCTCTTAATATGGTCATCAGGGAAACCACACAAAGTACAGCGGAAATAGAGAGAAGGCTACTCGAATTTGTCGGAACATTCTTATCAGCATTGAACAGCGGCCACTGAGGAAAAGCAATCATAATAATCGGCTCCACGTGGCCACTATTCCGTTACGCTTGTGTGTCATGAAGAGAGGCGTAAGCCTTTCGTGCTGTATTGAAGATGAGAGTAGGCCTCTCGATTTCGGCGACCAGAAGCTAAATGCATATAGTGTCAAATGCGAAAAGGAAAATCTCGATAAAATAGGACTCCGCTTTACAATTTAAGTAGTTCAGGAACACGGTTCGATAAGGCATGGAAAAATTCTTGCAAAGATGCTAAAATTAATTTAAAAACACTTTCACGATTTCAGAAGGACCTCCATTAGAAATTGGTCCGCTCTGGAGTCCCCGAACGTGTAGCTATGATGATTTAAGGACATAAGACGAGATCAGTCTTTGACCGATATAATATTGTAAATGACACTGACCTCAAACTTGCTGCCAAACAGTAAGATAATTACCTAAAATCCGTTGCGGGCACAATTTCGCACAAAGCTAAAAAAGACGAGTCCGCTGGCGAGTCTTGTATCATGTAATTTACCCGGATTTACTGAGAAGTTACAATTGTGAAGCCTGATAAATTGTTTTTCTTACTAAATGCCCCCGTAGCTCAGTGGATAGAGCATTGGATTCCTAATCCATGTGCCGCAAGTTCGATCCTTGCCGGGGGCACCAATGATTTCAAAAAGGGTCAGCCAATTATGATTAACCCTTTTTTGTTTTTTGTGAGAATTTTTCACGGTTCGCCTATCACAATCACAGAAGTGGATTTTTTACCAACGGTATTGAATTACACACTATAAAATCTAAAATTATTGTTTGAACAATAGCCCGTTTAAAGGTAATATATTACCAGGACTTTTTTACCGTAAAAAGGAAACATCGTTTCAGCGGCGGCCGTTGGTGAAAGGGAGCACTGGGTGTGAATTATGAAAACCTATTTTGAATGTATTCCATGTCTTCTCCGACAAACTCTTGAGGCTGCCAGGCTTACGACTGATGATGAGACGATCCACGAGCAGGTGCTCCGTAAGGTATTGCGCGCGGCAAGCGAGATGAATCTGCGGAAATCTCCCCCGCTTATGGCTCAACATATCCACAGCCTGATTCGTCAGATGACAGGCGACAACGACCCGTACCGTGACATCAAGGATCGTTTCAACTATTTCGCTTTAGAGCTTTATCCAGAGCTCAAAGAGCGGATCGAGCGGTCTCGCGAGCCATTGGATACGGCAATTCGCCTGGCGATTGCGGGTAATATCATCGACTCTGGTGTAAATCATCATATAAACGAGGCTCAGGTTCACAATGCAATTGAGCATGCGTTGACAGCGCCGCTTGCAGGAGATCCGGAGCAATTTCGCGAAGCGGTATCTGAGGCGAAAGATATTCTCTATCTGGCGGACAACGCCGGAGAAATTGTTTTTGACCGCTTGCTCATCGAGCAAATGCCGCTCGAGAAAATAACCCTTGTAGTGAAGGGGAGTCCGGTCATTAACGATGCTTGCCTTGCTGACGCCCGAACGACAGGCATGGCTGATCTTGTTGAAGTTATTGATAACGGTTCTGACGCCCCCGGTACCATCCTGGCTGCATGTTCGGAAGAATTTAAACAGCGGTTTGAAAGCGCTGATCTGATCATAGCCAAGGGGCAGGGAAACTACGAGACACTCAGCGATGTTAAAAAAAACATCTTTTTTGTGCTCAAGGCAAAGTGTCCAGTCATAGCTCACCACATCGGCTGTGAAGTGGGAAGTCTGGTCTTCCTCAAAAGCGCCAGGGGCAAGGACTATGGTGGAAAAAACATGTAAAGGAGGTAATAAAAATGCCATGGGTTAATCAGGAAATGTGCAATGGCTGCGGCATTTGTATGGATGAATGTCCAGTGGAGGCGATCACGCTCAATGAAATGAATAAAGCTCAGATCGACGAAGAGTCATGCATTCGTTGTGCAAAGTGCCATGATGTTTGTCCTGAGGAGGCAGTGCGACATGACAGTGAAAAAATTCCGGAGCAGGTAGAGGAGAATCTCGAAAAGACCCGTAAACTTTTAGAATACTATGATACCTCTGCTGAGCAGCAGGCGTTTATAGAGCGCATGATACGTTATTTCAACAAAGAACGAAAGGTGACCGAATTTACCATTGAAAAACTGAAAGCTTTAAAAACCGGCATGGCCGGAAGTGCCGCATCATCTGCGAACTTAGGTGATCGTCTGTGAAAAATTCAGAGATACATACTGACGACAGGAAGAACAATACTCTTGCCAAAGAAGCCAAACAGATTGAGCGGGTAGCTCTTTATGCGTTACTCATTAACTTTGTGCTCACAGGAATCAAAGGCGTACTCGCATACTTTTCGGGCAGCCTGGCCGTTGCCGCAAGTGCGATCGACTCCGCAACTGATTCTGTCGCTTCTCTCACTATATTAGGCGGCCTAAAATTATCGACCCGCAAAAGTCCCACGTTTCCGTTTGGATTGTACAAGATTGAAAATGTAATCTCGGTGATTATGGCGATATTCATCTTTTTTGCAGGATACGAAATCGTCCGTAACATCCTCTCGCCAGGCGCAGAACCGCCAACTATTACGTTGGGGCTCATCGGCTGGTTATCAGCGGGAATATTGATCACGTTTTTGTTTGGACAGTATGCGATTTCTGCAGGCAAGCGCACGAAGTCACCCACCTTGATTGCCGAGGGCCGCCATCGTCAGGTTGATGTGCTATCTTCACTGGTGGTGGTGCTGGCAGTGGGACTTCACTATTTTGGATTGAATATAGATTTTTTTGGAATAACCATAGATCACATTGCGGCTGGACTGGTACTTATTTTTATCGGCTATGCCGGATGGGAGATACTTTCCGATGGGATGCGCGTGCTCCTCGATGCCTCCCTTGACCCTGAAACGCTGGACCAGATACGAAAGATTATCGAGTCACAGCCAATGATAACAAAAATTCGACGGCTGGCAGGCCGGAACGCGGGCCGTTACCGCTTCCTGGAAACAGAGGTGGTTTTGCGTACCGGCAATCTGAAAAAAGCCCATGCAATCAGTCAACATATCGAAGCGGACATCAGAAAACAGATGCCTCTGGTAGAGCGGGTGGTGATTCACTATGAGCCCCAGGTGCGTGAACATCTGCGTATTGCAGTACCTCTTGTAGATACTGTGGGTCACGTCAGCGCTCATTTTGGAGAAGCGCCATACTTTGCCGTGCTACTCTTGCGTTTGGCTGACGGGAACATTGAACGGCAAGAGGTAGTAACCAATCCGCATACTAATGTCCCTAAGGCCAAAGGAATTCGCGTGGCCGAGTGGCTGGTTGAGCATAAAGTAGACGTGGTGGTGGTAAAAGAGGATTTACATAAAAAAGGGCCGGCATACGTTTTCGCTGATGCAGGGATAGAGTTACAAGTATCTGCGGCTGGCCAGTTGAGTGAAGTGATTGACTTCTTTAGGGCTTGGTCAAAAACAACTTGGTAGAATTTGCGCCCAAATTTGCCGAAAGGCAGTGTGATAAGGAACGCTGGAGTATGAAATGGCATATTCAGCTTTGTAACTACTCAGGTGTTTAGGCTGAAGGAAACATAGGACAAAATTTCCGGCCGCTTTAAGAAAAATATTGGCTTCTGGGAGTCTTTTCCCTAAAAGTCTTCAGTCTTCAGCCTAACCAACCTGAGTAGTTACGATATTTCATCATTTTGCAGGCTTTATTAACTTCCGGAACTTGCTTGCGGCATCGAAGGTAAGGCTGAGAAGCGCCGGAATCAAAAACATTGTAAAAATTGTTGAAACAAGAAGGCCTCCGAGCACCACGCTTCCCAGCCCACGGTAAAACTCGGAGCCTGCACCGGGGGATACCACCAGTGGAAACATTGCAAATACCGTAGTAATACTGCTCATGTATATCGGCCTGATACGCGTACGTACGGAGTGCGTAATTGCTTCACGAGGTTTCATGTTGGCTTCACGAATATTATTCAGGGTTTGATGTACAATAAGAATGGCGTTATTTACTACTATACCGACCAGTATTACAAAACCCAGCATAGTAATAATGTCAAGGGCCTGATAGGTGATAAAAAAATTTACTAGAAATATCCCGACAAATCCGCCGGCTGCGGCCAGGGGTACGCTGAACATGATGATAAAGGGATAGAAAAAATTTTCAAACAAGGCGGACATGAGCAGGTAGCTTATAACTATTGCCAAAATAAAGTTCCACATAAGGGCCTGTCTTGTTTTTGTCAGGTCATCTGCCGTACCGCCGAGTTCGATACTATAAAGGCTGGAAAGCATACCGCTCTGACGTATCGGTTCAACTACCTTTTCACTAATAATCTCCATTGTAGCTTCTAAAGGCATTTCTCTTGGTGGAATAACCATTATGGTTATTGAACGCTGTGAGTCTATGTGATTAATCTGGGTAGGCCCTTCTTCCAGACTTATATCAGCCAGAGAGCCCAAAGTAACTCTCTCTCCAGTGGGGGCAATTACCGGCAAACCGGCAAAATCCTGAGTCCGCTCAAGCATATTCCCTTTGCTTTTTACTACCAAATCAATCTCATCTCCGTAAAGACGGTAATTGCTGGCTTTAACTCCATCCACCAATGCATCTAAAGTTAAGCCAAGATCATAAGTTGTCATTCCAACACGAGTTAATCTGTCCCGGTTCGGAACAACTTGTATTTCAGGATTCCCAAGGTCAAGACCTGGTATTGGCCTTATTTGCGCCCTGGGAATTACCTGGGCGACACCATCAAATATCTGTTTCCCCAGGTCTATTAGTTGAGAAAGGTCAGGGCCTTTTATCTGTATTTCAACAGATCTGCCTTCGCCTATTCCGCGAGAAAAAAGGCCTGGCTGCTGAACAATCGCAATCATGCCCGGAATTTTCCCAAGTATATTGTATACGTATGGAAGAAGTTCTCTTGTCCTCTCCTGAATTTTTGAAACAATCCCCATAAATACCTGCTGCCCCCATGCAACATAAAAAAAAACTTTTACCGGAGGCAGATTAAGTTTTTCTGCTGCTTCACTTTTTCCGTTATGTTCAATTAATGGAAGAATGTCTGCTTCTACTGTTTCCGCTATATTTTCAAGCTCACCTAAATTATATCCCGGTGGCGGCAGAAGAATAGCGAACAAAATCTCCCGGTTACCCTCAGGCAGGTATTCTGTCTTTGGAGCTAATGCCCATGCAAAACCTATGGATAAAGACACCATAATAACGATTACGGCTATACGAGCTGTTACACGGCCACACATCCAGTAAACAAATCTTGTTATAGCCTCAACAAATCCCTGAGCCAAGCTAAAAATAGCCCATCGCCTGTTTTTTGCCGGAGATTTTTGCTTAACTTCTCCCAATATTCTTGCGGAAAGCATAGGAATAACCGTTATGGAAATAATCAGACTCAAAATAACGGCACTGCTGATAGCTATAGCTATGTCGCGGAAAAGCTGACCTGCCTCCTCCTGAACAAATACAATAGGCAAAAAAACCGCAACCGTAGTCAAAGTACTGGCCAGAACAGCCCCCCACACCTCAACTGTACCATCATATGCGGCCCTTAATCGAGCCTTGCCCATTTCCATGTGACGGAATATATTTTCAAAAACAACAATAGAATTATCAACTACCATCCCAACGGCAAAGCTTAAACCAGCCAGGCTAACTACATTAATATTTCGTCCAAAAAGAGTCATAATAAGAAAAGTTCCTATTACGCTCATCGGAATAGCAACAGCAATTATAATGGTGCTGGCAAAATTACGTAAAAACAACAGGAGAACCGTAATTGCAAGCGCGCCGCCTAAATAAATATTATTTCTTACAAGGTCGATGGCGCTGTAAATGTAGTTAGTCTCATCATAGGCCTGTTCCAGCTTAAGGCCTCTTTCCTTTAATATGCCGTTATTTAACTCCTTGAGAGTATCCCTCAATCTTTCCATAACAACCAGGACATTGGAACCCGGTTCTCGAACTGCATTCAAGACAATGGTTGAAACTCCTTCTTGTCTCACAACCAGATCCATGTCTTCATAACCAAGTTCAACCCTGGCAACATCTCCAACGGTTATAGGTATGCTGTTTACCCTTTTTATTATAACTTTAGAAACATCTTCAACAGACTCATATTCACCTACTGTTCTCGCAATATAACGACGTTTACCTTCATCGAAATTCCCGGCGCTTATATTTTTGTTTTCCATATCAAGCGCTCTCATCAGCTCTGGAATAGTTATTTTGCGCGCGGCAAGAGCTTCCAGATCAACTATGACCTGGAGCTCCCTCTCCAGCCCTCCATAAATGTTTGAAGATGCTACACCTGAAATCCTTTCGATGCGAGGCTTTATATGCTTATCTATAAAATCGTATTCCTGTTTTAATACTCCTTTATATCCCTCAAGAGAGCGTAATATTATCCAGGCTATTGCCTGTTCATCCCTGCCGCCGGATTTTATAACCGGCTTCTCCACATTGTCAGGATATTCCTTTACCTGTTCAAGTTTGTTGGATACCCTGAGCAGAGCCTCATCTGTATCTGTTCCAATCTCGAACATCAGATTGATATAAGCCTGCCCATCAAGGCTTTCACTGTTCATCTCCTCAAGCCCCTCAAGATTCTTGAGCTCTTCCTCCTGAACATCTATAATTTCACGTTCAACTTCTAAAGGGCTTGCACCACGCCATATGGTTTCGACAGATATTTCGGGCAGATCTACATTGGGGGTAAGTTGAATTGGGATCCTGAAAAGCGAAATAAAACCAAAGAGTATAAGCAGTATTGCTCCTACAGTAACGGTAACGGGTCTTTTTATTGAAGTTTGAACCAGTTTCATTGGTCATTAGTTATTGGTTATTGCCTACTGCCTACTACTTACTGCCTGCTCGTTACTAAACCCTGAACTGTGAACTGTGAACCGTGAACTGTAAACCTGAGCAGTTACTATTTTTCCAGAACCAACACGGTCTGACCTGGCATGAGACGTTCATTTCCCCTGATAACAACCTTATCGCCAGGCTTCAATTCCCCTTTGACAGCTACATTTCCATCATAATAGCCGACAATTTCTACATTTACAGGCATAACCTTATTATCCGATAATAAAAAAACCAGTCTGCTGGTTCCTGCAGTAATTACAGCGTCCTTTGGTATAAGTAAAGCGCTCTTTGCGCCGGTAAGATTAAAGGTAACTATTGCCTCCATCCCGCTTTTTATCTTATAGCCTGGGTTATCAAGATTTATCCTTACCGGAAAAGTTCTGGCATTTCTATCCCCATAAGGAAGTACAGCGTATATTCTGCCGGAAAAAAAATTATTTGTTAAACTCTTTATCATCACCATGACTTCGCTTTGGGGAGAAAGCATAACTACATAACGTTCAGGCACATCAACTGTTATACGAATTTGTTTCAGATCAACCAGCCTTACTACAGGTCCTCCATTATCTATCCACTCGCCGACCTGAGTGTATTCCTCGGCAATAAAACCCGAAAAAGGCGCAACGACTTCTTTTTGTTCAATCTCATATTCAAGACGATCAACTTCTGCCTCTTTTTGTAAAAATTCCTGCAAAAGGGCCTTATGATTATAAAGCGCTTCATCATATTGCCTCGCAGCTATACTGTCTGTGTCTTTAAGTTTGCTAAATCTTGACAGTTCCTTTTCAGCATTTTTAAGATTTGCTCTTATTCTCTCTCGTGCAGCAATAGCGCCCTTCAGCCGAAGTTTTAGCTCAGTTGATCTCAACCTGACAAGCAGCGCATCTTTTTTTACAAAGTCACCCTCTTTTACAGGATAATACTCCACAATGCCTGATACTTCCGCAGCCACAGTACTGCCGGCAATCGCTTCTGTAGTACCCACCAAAGATAACTGGTTTGAAACCATCTTTTTCTCAACGATTGCAACCCGTACAGGGACAGGCGGCGGCCCCTGCTGTTTGCTTATGTCGCTGCCTAGTGAAATTGAGCTTGCGAAAAACATTATAAATACTATAATGAATAACCATCTAAGATTATATAAATTTAAACCTATTTTCAGCATAAATTACCTCAGCTATATGTAGCCGTTCAGAGTTTCGGTGAACCATGAACCTGTGAACTGTTATGATATTATTGATTTGTCTGTTTAATTTTTAATACTATATTTTTAAATCTTTAAAAACAATCACATTTAATATAAAAAACAGTGACTACTCAGGTGGATAGGCTGAAGACTGAAGGCTTTTAGAGAAAAGACTCATAAAACCCAAGAATAGCATAGCTATTCAAGTATACTGTCCACAAATACGGATTTTGCCGTTGGGGGATATCAGTATCCTTCAGCCTTCAGGCTAATAACCTGAGCAGTTACGAAAAGGATTTATATATGAAAATAGCGGTAAGCGGAAAAGGGGGTGTAGGAAAAACGACATTTGCTGCTCTTCTTATACGTATTCTAGATGAGGAAGGAAAGCATGTTCTGGCAATAGATGCAGATCCGGATGCAAACCTTGCGGCAGCTATAGGCATCGTCGACTCTGATAAAATAGCTGCTATTTCTGAAATGAAGAAACTTATTTATGAAAGGACGGGAGCGGAACCAGGGGGAATGGGCGGCTTTTTTAAGCTTAATCCTAAAGTTGACGATCTCCCCGACACCTTATCCGTAAAATTAAACAACATTAAGCTCATACGAATAGGAGGTATTAAAAAGGGCGGATCCGGATGTATATGCCCTGAGAGCACACTTCTTAAGGCACTTATAACACATATTGTTCTTCAAAGGAATGAGGTTGTGGTAATGGATATGGAGGCAGGAATTGAACATTTGGGAAGAGCAACCGCCGTGGCGGTAGACAAACTTATTGTAGTGGTAGAACCAGGGCGTCGAAGTATCGATACCGCAGAACGTATTAAAAAGCTGGCATCAGAAATCGGGCTTACTAATATTAAGGTTGTTGGAAACAAGATACGCAACGATAAAGATGAAGAATTTCTGAAAAAACATCTTTCTGATTTCGAATTTCTAGCTTTCCTGCCATATGATAACGCTTTAATTGAAGCAGATCTTAATGGAATATCGCCATTTAATATAGATTCGCCCGCAAAAACAATTATAAAAAAAATGATTCACAGGCTGTAATGTATAGAAGAAAATATCCGGTTAGACATAAAAAAAAAGAGCATCAATTCAATAGAAGATCAAAATCACCGAAAATCAAGCCCGAAGCGGACACTAGATTAAAAAAGATTTTTGCTTTAATAGGCGTGCCTGATAAAACAAAATTTAAACCTGACAAGTTCCAGCTCGAAGCGGTCTCTGCAATTAATAAATCAGACTGCCTCGTTACTGCTCCAACGGGTGCAGGTAAAACCTGGATAGCAGAGCAGGCGATTTCTCTTATAGTAGAAAGAAAAGGAACGTGCTGGTATGCATCTCCTTTAAAAGCTTTAACAAATTCAAAATATAATGAATTTTCTAAAATCTTCGGCGCGCGGAATGTCGGCATATTAACCGGTGACAGGAAAGAAAACCCTGATGCGCCAATCATTGTTGGAACCACAGAGATTCTTCGTAACCAGTTGTATGATGCCATGCATTCAGGAGAAACATTATCCACTGACCTTGTGGTTCTTGATGAAGCTCATTTCCTAGGCGATGAAGAAAGAGGGGTTGTCTGGGAAGAAATAATGATTTATCTTCCTTCAAGGATTCCTCTCCTCCTTTTATCTGCCACAATCGGAAACGCAAAGCAAATAGCCAAATGGCTTTCATCAATACGCTCAAAAGAATGCATTGTTATTGAAGAAAATAAGAGGCCGGTGCCGCTTTGCGCCCTTTTTTTTCATCCTTCAGGCACTCTTCTTCCCCTGGTATCGCAATCCAGCGTGAATAAAAAAAAGAGACTGTATAAAAAAGTTAACGATTATATTAGCAACAAATATTCCCAGCGCCTTGCTGCTCCAAGCAAGCTGCCGCCCTTTGGGGATATCCTGAAGGTATTGAAAAAATATCGGCTACTACCTGCAATATTTTTTCTAAAATCACGGGCAGATTGTGACAACGCCCTTGATCTGTGCATGAAAAATATTCTGTATGATCAGCACAGAAAAGCAGCAATTATCCAAAAGATTAATGAACTTGCTGAACAAAGTCCCCACATTACCAAGCATCGCCAGTTAAGGCATCTTGAAAATCTTTCAGTAGGAGCCCATCATAGCGGGCAGTTGCCTGCCTGGAAACTTGTTATCGAAGCACTTATGAATGAAGGACTTCTTGATGCTGTTTTTGCTACGTCAACCGTGGCTGCAGGAGTGAACTTCCCCGCCAGAACAGTTGTTTTCTTAAATTCAGACAGGTTCAACGGCACTGAATTTCTACCACTGAGTTCTACTGAATTCCATCAGATGACAGGAAGGGCCGGCAGAAGAGGCATGGATAATATTGGGTTTGCAATGGTAATCCCTGGAAAATTTATGGACATAAGGCTAATTACAAAGCTTATATCTTCACCTCCTTCAGATGTATTAAGCCAGATTAGAATTAACTTTTCAATGGTTCTTAATCTATTATTGTCATACTCGCCTGATCAAATTGAAGATCTGCTTAAAAAATCTTTTGCTGCATATTTAATCATGAAAGGGAAAAAATCCGTCGGAAGATTTATAGAAAACAGCTATAATTATCTATCTGAGGATTTTATTCGCCATCTCAATTTCTTAAAAAAAACAGGTTACGTAAAAAACAACGGGGAGCTGACTGAAGACGGAATATGGGCTTCGAAGTTAAGAGTTGATCAACCTCTATTGATTGCTGAGGGTTTCAGGCTGGGAGTTTTCCCAGAATCAAATCCTGCGATCCTTGCTGCCATGATAGCATCATTTGTAGATGAAAGAGAAACAGAAGATAGAATTGATAAGGAATTTATACCTAAAGATCTTTTATCGGTATTTCTTAAGGTAACAAAGGCGCTCGGGCCATTTTCCAGGCTTATGGTATCAAAAGGATTTGAGGTCAGGCCCCTATTTTTAAGCCCGGCCGTCACTATTTATGCCTGGGCAACAGGGCGACCCTGGGAAAAAGTTGTATCAGTTTCCGAAATAGCAGAAGGAGATCTTGCCATGCTGATACTCAGGACAGCAGACAACCTTAGACATATAAGGGCGCTCGAACAATTTTTTCCTGAAGCTGCAGAAACAGCAAGCAAATCTATCAGGCTCATTGTCAGGGAACCCGTGGCAAGTGATTATAATGTCGACCTATAAGTTTGAAAGTAACCGTTCACGGTTTACAGTTAACGGTTGATCAAAACATAAAAGCCAAAGGCTCGGTTGTAAGAACTCAATCTAAACGAAGCAAGCTTCGGGGAATTCAACCCAATAACTCACAAAAATCTGTGTAATCTGTGGATTTAAAAAACCGTGAACTGTGAACCGTAAACGGCTACTTAAATATGCTTACCCTTGAATTGTTACGATCAACAATAAATATAGTATCAGAACTGTTAATAAATATATAGGATGGCATTGATAGACGTCCTTCTATCCATCCTAGTCCTGAAAAATTAAAAACAAACTTTCCTTTTTTGTCAAATACAAAGATTTTGTTCTTATGCTGATCCACGATATAAATCAGCCCCTTATTATCAACTGCTAAACTAGTAGGGAAACTGAACTCATCCCTGTCTTTTCCTCGACTCCCAAACTCTAAAATTTTCTTGCCCGACCTGTCGTATTTTCTTACAATTCCTTCTAATGTGCTAAGAGTATATATGTACCCCTGCCTGTCAACTTTAATATCGTTAAATCTTATTTTACTTTCTTTAATTACTTCTTTATTAAACTTCAGATTTGAATTAAAAACAAGAATCCTATTATTAGCTCTGTCTATAATATATATGTTACCCTCAGGATCTATTGTCATTCTTCCAGGATTGAAGGCAGCGGAATCAGGAACTTCTGCTAAATCTAACAAATTAATTAATTTCTGTGCCACATCAATTACAACAACATTCCTTTTTGCCGGCTCAACAACAAGGAATCTTCCATCAATAATCCTTAAAATACTGGTGGGATTCTTCAGGTCGCCCTTGGGATGTAATGCAGATAGATAATTAAACTCAGAATCATAGGAAAGAATACGGCAGTTTGAAGAATCTGTGATATATAACCTTTTTTTAATTTCATCAAAAAATACACCCCCAATGAGTCCCAATATCCCAATATCCTGGTTGCTGCCTAATGTAGTAATTATATTGATAGCATCTTTCTTGCCATAGGCTTTCAAAGGTACTATCAAAAGAAGAAAAATATTAAAAACCAATATATACTTCTTAATCATCACACACCTTTCCTCTTAAAGGTATTAATATGATATATGACATTGTATGCATAATTCTTTCTTTCCATCAAATTGCAGTGCAAATTCATGCTTAGAAGCCATCAATGCATGACAGGTAATACAGGAAATGTCTCTCTTAGATCTTGGATCAATGGTATTTACCCCTACTGGATGAGAAAAGCTGGCATGCCTTTTGTGACACGATGTACATAACTCAAACTCATTATTCACTAATAGCAACCTGAAGTTTGAACCATGAGGATCATGACAGCTATTGCAATTCCCTTTTTTCGCCTCAGGGTGTAAAAACTTTGTCTTTTTATCAGACATTCGCCACTTTGTGTCCTGATGGCAGTTAAAACATATTTTTTTCAATACACCTTTTTTCATGCCGGATTGATCTGAAGCATGTGGGTTATGGCAATTGATGCAAAAAACACCATCAAAAAAGTGATTATTAATCTTATTAAAATCTTCATCTACTTTTTTATGGCATTGTAAACAGACCAGTGATCCCTTCTTATTCAACCCCAAAGGATTACGGGCTTCCGGAGAATTGTGACACTTTTGGCAATTGCCTTTAGCAAAAGGTTTATGTTTATTCTGCTTTATTAAATCATCTTTTTTTGCCCCATGAGGATTATGGCATGAAACACATTCAGTACCCGATACAGGATAAAATTTATGCGCTTTTTTTGTTTTAGCATTTTCTGTTGAATGACATGATATACAAATCTTCTCCTTATTCTTACGAAGCAGCGAAAAATCATCAGATCCATGAGGATTATGGCATTTAAGGCATAAGCCTTTTCTTGCGGGTTCATGTTTTATTTTACCAAGGAAAACGCTTCCAGCTTTATGACACTTAAAACAAAGTCCTTTCCCTTTTGCAACAAGCAGATTTCTATCCTTTGATGCATGGGGATCATGACATTCTAAACAATTGCCTTTTTCCACTGGATCATGTGAAAATTTTTGTTTAAGTCCCTTTCCTTTATGGCAACTTTTGCACAAACTGCCGATTTCCCTCTTCACCAGGGACTTATGTTTAGATGCGTGAGGATTGTGACAACCGCCGCAATTAAAGTTTTTAAAAGGTGCATGCGCGCCCTTTAACTTAATTTCTTTTTGCAGGTCTTTATGGCATTCAAGGCATTTTTTAAATGATGTCTTAGCAGTTGCCGGGTGAGCTCCGCCTGCAACTGCATAAATCAAAGCCAATAGTAAAAAAATGCAAATATAAAGAAGTTTTTTCTTTTGCCACATAAGTATTTAACTCCTCTGAGTTGTCAGGCAGTTATTCATGACAGCGCTTACAGTCCTTATCCGCAAAAGGAGTATGCATAATCGGGCGTAAAAGTCCTTTATTTATAGCTGAATGCGATTCATGGCATCCACTGCAATCAGCCTTTTCGACAGGAATTCCATTGTGCGCCCGAATCATTAAAGGCGACGTTGTAACATGACATTTGCTGCAAAGCGAAGCACCATCCGCAACCAGCAAATATTCAATTTCAGCATAATGAGGTGTGTGGCATTCTAAGCATTTTCCATCTTCCGCAGAAACATGCTTAAACTCTTCTTTGTCAAGTCTTGAAGCAACATCATTATGACAAGACAGGCAAAGATTGCCTAAAGGTCTATTTAATTGCCCTTTTATTTTGCTGCCGTGTGGATTATGGCAGGAAGTACAATCTTCCTCTTCAAAAGGCATATGCTGGTAGGCGCTGCCTTTGCCGGCAACGCTAAGACGATTATGACATCTGTAACAATTCTCGCCGCCGACTTTTATTAAATGAAATTGATTATTATCGGCATGAGCATTGTGGCAAGTCAGGCATTCTCCTCTTCCAAAAGGCCGGTGCACGACTTCATCTTTTACTTCATCCAACATCTGCTGGTGACACTTGAAGCATAAATCCCGCTCTTTCCGGACCAATAAATTCTCTCTCGCAGACGAATGGGGGTTATGACAAACAGAACAGCCCCCCCTTCTTATGGGCGTATGTACGCTCACACGATCAAAAAGTTTCTTTTCTTCCTGATGACAAGTATAGCATTGCTCGATCTCAGGGTAGTTAAGTTCAAACTTGTTATCAGAAGCATGGGGGTTATGACATACTATACAGGTTCCGTCCTCAACAGGCTCATGAACATTGGATCTGCTAAAATCAGAATTATCATGACAACCATAACAAAGAGCCCTCCCTTTTTTCTTTAATATATATTTATTTCCGGATGAATGAGGGTCATGGCAAGAAGTGCAGAGCTTCTCCTCAATCGGCTTGTGTATATGTTTTTTAGCGAAATTATCCTTTGTATCCTTGTGGCATTGATAACATATCTCACCATCCGGAAGCAGCGTAATCCCTTTGTAATCGGTCGAATGGGGGCTGTGACAGTCAAGGCAATTCCCTTTACTTGCAGGTGAATGCATATAGTTTTTAACAAACGCTTTTTCTTCTTCTGTATGGCATTTATAACAAAACTCAGCGCCTTTTTCTTTAATTTTCAGAGAAGTGCCCGGTGTACCATGACAGTCATTGCATTGATTTTTATCCAGCGGTTTATGAATAAAGTTCCTAAGCAGTTTGTCATTATTTGATGAATGCTCGGCATGACAGGAAACACAAGATGCGCTCGATACATCATAACCCGAATGTTTTTTTATAAAGCCCTTATTTTTAAAATTGTGGCATTCAGCACATACATTGTTAACGGAATCAAATAAAAGACTCTCATGATCTGAGGAATGAGGTTTATGACAAAAAATACATTCTTTTTTAAATAAAGGCTCGTGTCTTGTTTCTCTTTCAAAACCTTCCTTGTTGTGACACGTAAAACAAAGTTCGTGGTCTTTTTCTTTTAATAAATTTTTATTCATGGAAGCATGGGGATTATGGCAACTAACACATTCTTCATCCTTAACCGGCGCGTGTATGTGTTTTTTCTCCCGCATCTTCAAGCTGTCTTTATGACATTTATAACAAAGTTTTTTCTCAGATGTCTTAAGATAAACACCGCCTATTATGCCATGAGGACGGTGGCATGATTCACAAGTACCTTTTGAAACCGGAGAATGTACTACCCTGTTATCCTTAAACACCGCTATCTTTTCCTGATGACAATCCACACATCTTTTCGCAAATCTCAACGGCTTATGGCCACAGGAAACAACAGCCCATGCGGTGATTCCCACGATAAGCAAAAAACATAACGGCAGCCTTATATTTTTCATAAACTCAAATACCTTACACATAATAGGTAACTGTTTACGGTTAACAGCTTACAGTTAACGGTTGATCAAAACATAAAAGCAAAAGGTCCGGTTGTTCGTAGCTGCTGAGAGCTGAGGGCTACCCCTTCAGTCTTCAGTCTATCCACCTGAATTTTATACCGTTCCCTTAATTCATTAACAACTTTTTTATTAATATCAATTTGCGACACATTACGCAATTTATCTATATACTCTTTTAACCAATTATCAAACTTACTTTTTCCCAAAATTTGCTTGATCCTGTGTTTTACGCTGGAAATTTTTTTATGTTCTCCGCCTCTTTTTCCTTTCAACTTAATTATTTTATATTTCCTTGAGTCCTGAATGATGTCACTAACTCCACCAATCTCAAGGTCAATTATTGCCATTCTCATATCAGGAGATAACCGCCCAAGCGGTATCCACACATTAACTCCTGTGCGCATAGCCATTACTGATTTTTTTGAGGCTAAAAATTCAAAATCCGCTCCTTCTCTTAACTCTTTTAATACCGCTTCCGCAGATTCTAAAGTCTGCAATACCATTTCACTAAACCAGACCTCATAATCTTTTCTAAAATCATCTTTATGGGTTTTATAATATTCAACCAACTCGTCCTCCGACGAAATTGATCTTGGAAGAATTATTTTTTGTTTAAACAGATTTAATAACTGTTTCCCCTTATATTCTTCAATATTATTTTTAAATAAAGGATCATTCAAATAATTTCTCTTAAGCGCTTCCTGTTCGACCAATTCATAAATTATCAAACTATCAAGTATTTCTGAATTTACCTTTTTAATTTTTTCTTTATTTAAGATATCGCCCCTAAGCTTTGACCGCCGCCCTCTTGCCTCCTTTATAAAATCACAATCATCTATCGGTTCATCATTCACTTTCGCTATTATAATATTATTATCACAATCTTTCTGATCCGGACTCCTTGAATAAAGAAGCTCTGTATCAATCCATATATTTGCCTTGTTTTTTAACTCAGCAATATAATCATTCGATCTTTTTTGTTCTTTTTCTTTTAGCAGCTTCTTCTTAATGCTATTTTTTACCTTCTCAAACATCTCATCCGGAGCATGTTTTTTCTCTTCAAGCTTTATAATATGAAAACCATCGCTTGTTTCCACAATATCGCTGGTTTCTCCTTCGTTTAGGGCAAATGCCGCATCCTCAAAGGTTTGATCCATCCTGCCTCTTTTTATAAAACTCAGATCTCCACCCTCTTTATTAAGCAATTCAGATTCCGCCTTCTCCAGCTCCGCAAAATCCTCGCCCTTTCTTAAAAGATTTAAAAACTTCTCTGCTTTTTTGCGATCTTTGGTAAATATCTGCCTTATTTTTATCTCTTCATAATATTTTTTAAAATATCCATATACCTCATCTTCAGTTACATTTATTTTGTCCTGAACTTCTTCTTGTCTTAAACGAATTACAGAACGGCTTATTATGTAATCATTCACTTTTGCCTGAAAAAACGGATCCTCATCAAGTTCCACCCTGTAAGCTTCTTGAATTATAAGGCGTTCATTAATTAATTCTTCAATAACTTTATCAATATCTATACCGCCTGCCTTTCCCTCAAGATTAGTCATTTGTTTAATTCTGTGAATATCTACGAGTTTCTCCTCTAGTTCATCCAGGCTGATATTATAACCATTAACATTCGCAATAATCGACGAGTTATCATGGGGAACAGAGTAAAGGAAACATCCGGAATTCACGGAAACAACAAAAATCAATATAATCAAATTAATACGTTTCTTAAAAAATTTTTTCATCTCAATAAATTTCAATATAACCCAATAATTACTATCATGAAGTTAGTGCCCTTCGGACAAACTTTTTTGACTAGAAACTATTTTGCTATCTATGTTATGGTATTGTGTCAATCAATTCTTTAACAAGCTCACGAGAAAGAGTAGACAGAGATCTTATCCTGCCTATACCAAAAATTGTTTCATAATCGTCACCTCTTCTGTAGTTCTGTCCTATCCATAATATGGAACAGGAATCTGCATGAATCATTCTGGCATTGACGGAAATTACAGGAATCTGAACATCTTGTATCTTCCCTTCACTTTCATATTTTTCAACACATCCGATAATAACTGCATCAACATTCAGTCTTTCTCCGATAAGTTTAATATGGTCGGATCCAATCCCTTTCCTTATTATTATTCTTTCTCTTACAATGAATTTTTTTACATTACCAGGAAATTCTATTTCAAATTTTCCGGAATCATATAGTTCTCCAATAAATGCTTTTGTAACAATTCCGTCTGCAGCCATTGTAGTTGATCTGTTATAAAAAGGAAGAACTGCAACCCGCTTAATCTTGTATTCCTCAAAATCATTTTTCAGAAATTTGTTTGGAGAAGGCGGGAAGGAACATCCCGAAAGAAAGGATAACCATAAAATAAATATCGCAATACAATAACTGCAATATTTTAGATTCCAGATATCATATTTCTGTTTTGATGAAAAATGCATAATTATTAGAAATTATCAACCCATTCAGAATCTTTTTTTTCTTCAGCGATCTCATCAGGCTCATATATTTTAACCGGCTGCATCTCAACATTCAACATATTACCCGCTACATCCCTAACTGTAAGTGAATAGGAAAATTTTTCTTTTTTATCATCAATACTATTATTAAGCACACAACTCAACGTTGAGGGCAACTCCTGTTTGCCGCCGAATGTGCCCAGACATTCATCGTTCTGATTATATATTGCAATACTCCATTCCACAATCTCACTGATATTATTACATTTTACATAAAATAAAATAATATCTTTCTCAATTTTTCCCAGAGCTATCTCAATTTCAGGCGCTCTTCTATCTACAACAACCATGACCTTATCAGTTGAGACTTTATGGCCTGCCTTGTCCTCAACAAATAATTGGCACAGATATATTCCGTCATTAACTTGATTAAAATTATTATTTTCGCCCCTCCAGATCAATCCACCTGGAAGCTCCTCACCACCTTCGGCAGAACGGATAAGTTCTCCGTCTTTGTCTATAATTTCAAATCTCCAGTTTTTCAATGAATCGGTTGATAGCAGCTCCGGAAAAAATGCAACATAATCATTTACCCCATCATTATTGGGAGAAATAAATGTATTATGGAACGTAATAGCAATGAGTGGAGGAGTGTTATCAACAATAAGACTTGCCATTGCATCAAAGACATACAGCGTATTAAATTCTCCGTATGCATGTAATTTCAAGATATAAGTTCCTTCAACAACAGGTGATTGGAAAGAATCAGCAAACCAGTTGCCACCGTCTGGAATAAGAGGAGTTTTTATATCCTCAACAAAGGCATATATTTGTTTAGGTTTACAGGCAATCTCTCTGAATTCTACCATCAACCCTACCTGGCTGTCTCCTTTTACCACCTTAGGATAGAATCTTGCCTGCACTATCTCAAAAGGGGGCATGTCTGTGTCTTTTTCTTTCTTTCCTTCAAAGGTTTTAGGCAACCCCTCGAATAGATCCTTGATAGCGATTTCAACAAGCTTCTCTATGGATCTTATTTTGCCAATACCCAAGAGCATTGCAAAATCATCTCCTGAAATCGAAACCGAATTCATCCAGATTATGGACGAATCTAACGTATCAATCATCTGAACGCTAAGGTCCACCTTGGGATTTTTATCGCCCGACAGTTCATTAATTGAACCCATAATTATAGCATCTGCGCTCAGAGCCTTTCCCAGCTCTCTAACAGTTGCGCGATTTATCGAGCGAATATTGCGAATCCTTCTTTTAATAAAAAATTGTTCTAATATATCTTTATTAATTACATGCAATTTTTCTCTCTTAAGATAATCATAGAGAAAATTATTAAAATTAAACGCTATAGAATAATTTTCACCTGAAAGATTATCAAATGGGATAATTGCAATTGTTTTTATACCACAAATGTCTTCAGACCAGGATGGTTGTAATGGGAAAAAAAGAAGAGTAATAAATATAATAATATATCGCTTCATAAGTTGAGAAATTTTTTAACCAAAAAGCGTATCAATCATCTCCTCGACAACATCTTTACAAAGATCTTCAATACTGTCCTTGCGGATGCCGAATAGTTGATCAAGAATGCTCGCACCTTTTATATTATGAGTTGCTTCCCAAAGGATAGTATAGGAGTTGACGTCAACCAATTTCAGAGAAATGGAAACTTCAGGAAATGAACTCCCTCCTATATTTGAAACACCGTATTGCATGACAGAGCCAATAAGTATTGCCTCTATATTAAGACGCTTCCCAGCTCTTGCCGCTAACTGCTTGCTAACAAGATTATCCGGCTTCATGCCCTCCTCTCTTAAAACCTTTGACACCTCCCCGAATTCAACAACATCAAATACGCCCCGCCTGAGTATCTCAGTTGCAACGACGTTCACCACCTTTTCGCCGGCGAATTTATCATTTGTGAGATTGATTATGGGCGCAATAGCAACTCTCTTTATGTAGCTAAAATCAACAGAAGGATTTATATAAGTCATAGGGCCCTTGCAACCCAGAGAAAAAAGGAAAAACAACAAAATTAAAAAAAAGCTTAAATATCGAAGGATAGTTCCCCTGTTAATTTCTTTTGTAAAGTATTTCATAGTATCCATCTTTTCTATGTTTCCTTCCAAGCCTATTAAAACTTTGCAGATACAATGGTTGTAAAAGTATTGGTTTTAGTGAGGGTATTATTTTTTTCACTACTCCTGTCATATTTAAATCTTAATACAAAAATTTTACTCATATTCCACAATAAATCAGAAGAAAATTCAGTATCCTCATTGGAATTTTTATCCAGCCTATACTGCAAGTTGAGCCTCAGCTTTTCGGTCATGAGCCAGTTAATATCTGTTATATAATAATTTGAATCTTCAGCATTTTCATTCTTTTGTAATTCATGACTGAATTTAAAATAAAAGCTCTGAACCGGGCGATAGTAAAGATCTGTTCTTATAGTATAATTAAACGTTGATGTTTCCGTTCCATCTGAATTCTCAGTATCTGTCCATCCTGTAATATAGTTAATTTCCGTTGTCAACGTCCTGGTAAGCTTCAAACGAAGATCAGAATCAATGGTTTTTGCAAGTGTCTCTGTATCTTCGACAATGTTATCCGTATAACTAACGTTGCCATCTACACTCAGGTCAACTCCTTCCCATATATTTGCAATAATATGGAGAAGCATAGAAGAAGTTTTAGATTGAATTTCAGATTCTGTCGTATTTATCAAATGGTTAAACATAAGGTTTGCATTAAGTGTTTCAACGGGTGTGGAATCAAAATTGAGTGTAAAAGTATCTGTTGATGTATCATCGCCATCAGAATCATATTCAAGCCTTTTCAGATACTGAGCCCAAGACTTTAAATATTTATGAAGCCTTGCATCTCCTCTAATGCTTATAGTATGAGCTTGTACTGTATGATCTATAGCGGCACCTGTCTCTGTATCTGTCTCTGCATCTGTATCTGTATCTGTATCATCCAGTTCATAATCGTATGTGATTCGAGACCATTTAAATGGCCTTAGTCTTAATCCTGCATCAAAAATAAGGCTTTTTCTAATTTCATCAGTAGAAGTAGTAGTAGTAGTAGTAGTAGTACCGGTCGAGGTGACATTTTCATTTTCTGTATCGGTTATAGTATATACGCCGGAAGTTGTTATCCTGTTGCCCCAAAAAGACTCTCTGAAATCTATCCTTCCCTCATTTACAGTGGTAGTATCCTCCGTGTTGTTTACGTAATCGTAATCTTTACCTTTATTATGTCTTAGTGTAAGTATCACAAATTTATAAGTATAATCACCGTATAGTTCATAATACCTGGAGAGAGAATCTGTTGCATGAACAAAAAGGTGGTCGCAAGTTCTGTCTTCATCATAACGAAATCTTATATTAGGATATTTTACGGAATTAGTAGAAAAGTTATAGGTCCATGTTTCAGTCGTAAGTCGGGTTTGATCCGGGTCCATGCCAAACAGGTCAATATCCTTCTCATTTAACAGGTATCCTCCGTTGGCATTAAAGTAATTATTTGCTATATTAAGTCGAAATTGGGGATAAAGCTGGGTAGTTTCCGTACCATCAGTATCGGTCATATTCATACCAACATTGGTGGTAAAATAGATCCTGGATGTCAAATCTTTTCTTAAATCAAGGTTATACGTCTGATTTAGACTCCGTGATGTATCTTTTTCGCCTTCCGTTGTCTTTGATTCTGATGTCTGGACAATCTCAAAATTACCACTTATATCATCAGCAGCATGAGCACCCTGGAACAAAGTCACCAGCAACACGAAAATAACCAACCAGCATTTAATCATATGTGTAACTACTCGGGGTTCCTATTCAGCAACAAGAACTATATCATGAGGTTTCTTGCCGACCGGAACAGTTTTTACCACTCTCTCCGTTTTAATATCTATTACAGAGACATCCTCTGACAACTTATTCGACACATAAAGCTTCCTGCGCATAGCATCAACATCCATTCCTGCCGGTGAGCGGCCTACGGCAATATTTTTTGTAATCATATCTAACCCGGTATGTAAAAAAGAAATTTCATCAAAAGCAAGATTACCGGCATACACTCTGTTTGTAAGACCGCAAACAAGACGTTCCAGCCTGGAACCTATATTTACCGTGTCGATTGGATATGACGGAATATACGGAATATTAACAACATATACATCGTTAACACTTTCATTGCCTACATATAAACGGTCATCACATAACGCCAGATATTTAGGATTTGATCTGAGGCTTATGGTATTATCGACTACGCGTGTAACCATATCGACGACAGATATTGAAAGTGAATAATAGTTTGATACATAAATCTTCCGTCTTTCCGTATCCGCCACAATATCAATCGGTTTTTCCCCAACATTTATGCGAGCAATTGCCATATTGGATGCAAGATCTATAACAGACACATTATTCGAACGAGGGTTGGTAGCAAAAAGTGTATTATCATCCCAGGATAAAGCAAGCTCCTCAGGTGAATAACCTAAATTGTCAATTGTAGCGCTCACTCTGTTCACTGATGTGTCAATAACGGAGATACTGTTTGATCTGGAGTTGGCCACGTAAATTCTTGTCCCGTCACTGCTCGCTGCAATACCCCTTGGTGCTTCTCCCACGGCAATTGTCCCTACTACCAACTCCTCCTGTCTATCAATTATCGTAACGCAATTAGAACCCTCATTGGAAACATAAGCAAGAATGTTCTTTATTTCCAGGCCCTGCGGCTTTGCAACAAGTCCTGGTTGAAAAAGATATTTATCAACAATAGATCTGTTTATATCCCAATCTACAAAAAGGCATAAACTTTCACGATAAAAAACATTAAAATCTATATCAACTAATAATTCACCATAAATCAATTGATTATCAACTGCTTGAGGAAGAGCCAAACTGCGCTTTTTATTATCACGCTTCAAGCTTGCTTCAGTAACAATCAACTTTAATTTTTTATATTTACCCTCAGGAAGATAAAATTCCCTGAGTTTGATCTGGTTCCTTGAAAGCTTTATTGAATTGACAGTACGTGGTTTCATTGGGACATCAAACCATATCCCATCTCTGTTCATAAAACTCATGCCGGAAATGACAAAGGTAATGTCCATTGATGGCTCTTGAGAAGAAGAAAGGTAAACAAAGACCTGACCTTCATTAGAATATCTGGGTTCCTTTATTCCGGGTTTCAGGGCGCATGAAGCAAACAAAAAAATAAGAAAAAAAACAACAAGCCTGCGGCATAAATTTCTCATAATATGGGCTTCTCCTTTGGTTGAACCTAAATTGGGCGATTTTTTACTCGATCTGCACTAATCTTTTGCGCATCAAGGACTTGCTAAAAGTCTCGACATATCCATTGGTATGCCTGCGCTTTTCGCAAACCTTGCTGCATCAAAATCTTGGCACATTTCTTCGCAAAAAACCGCTCAATTTTGGTTAAAAATTCATATTTATTTGTTTTTTGGTTTAGGCTCTTTAACCTTTTCAATAGAAAAAGTTTCTTGAATTTTAAGAACCTGCACTCTATTATTGAATGTATCAGCAACCAGAACATTGCCTAAAGTATCCACTGCTATATCAGTAGGATACTGGAACCAGCCCTTCCCCCATCCCTTTCCGCCGAACTCAAATAAAAATTGACCGTCGCTCGAATAAGCATTTGCAGTATGACGCATATAGTCTATAACGTAAATTCTTTTCCCACCGCCATCCACAGCGATACCCCGGGGCCGGCTAAGCTTAGCGGTACTGCCTCCCTTCTGTCCAAACTTGAACAGATAACGCTCTTGTGAATCATAAACGTAAATACGCCCCATATCTTCGCTTAAAAGATATATATTCCCCTGATTGTCTGTCTCCACATCGCAAATTGCAGCCTTTTCCTCTGGTGACTTTCCGAAACTGTCAACTGGTGTCAACAGATGAGAAAATGTTCCATTTTTATTCATTACCACAACTCCCGGATATGAACTGCCTGTTACATAAAGATAACCTCTGCTGCTAATGGCAATATTATTTGGCGTAAAATTATCTGCGCCTTCAAAACCTTCAAAAAAAATATCTTTCTTCCACGCTAAACATGGGTTGAGGACAGAGATTCTACCCTTTTTATTCCTTTTACTTTTAGACTGAGCAATAAAAAGATAGCCTTCGAAATCTATAGCAAGCCCCACTGGTGAGTCTATTCCATATGTCTTGCCTATTGATAAAAGAGGATAAAAGTCGCTTGCATAGATCAGTATTCTGCTATTCCCTGAATCAACTACATATATTTCCTTTTTAACAGAGTCAACTAACACCTCCCCGGGATAAGATAACTTCAAACCTTCATAGTCTTCATTGATAATCTGAAGACAGGTGATTTTTGTAGAAACTACTCTGGCCTTAACGTCCCCAGCCTGCCCGGCATAAAGTAAATCTATCAAACCATATTGAAATGATGTGGTTACAGGCATTAAAATTAAGGCAATAATACCAATGATTATCGAATACTTCCTGTTACGCAAACCTGGCCTTTCATTCATAATGTCTTAAATTCATTAGATTGTAATTACCATATTAAATATAATAATATAACATATTTAAATCAAAAATGTCAATGGAAATTCAAAATGCCAAATTTTTTATGTATATCAGGGCAATATAAATTAGCATAACCAACTTATTTCACAGCCGCTTTTTTAAAAATTACTTGCTATTATTTTATGGTAATGGTATATTTTTTAATAAACTCGTAAAAAATAAATTTGTGAGCTATGAAAAGCTGGAAAAAAATAATAATTTCATTAGGCTATATAAGTATAATTTTTATAGGACTTGTTATACTTGCCAACCATTCAAAAGCTGATAATTCCGCTGCAGTACCTTCTTTAACAAATAATATCTGTATCAAGTGCCATCCTCAGCAACCTGCAACTATTGATGACCGGGGAGGAAAGCACAAAACTAAAGTCAATTGTATTGACTGTCACATAGAGCACCCTCCACGCGGAACCGGAGCTATCCCTCAATGCAGTATGTGCCACAGCAGAGCAGCACACTATAAACTTGAGCATTGCTCCGGCTGCCATTCCAATACACATGCTCCTCTTGATCTGAAAATGGAAGGCGACATTACAGATCCATGCCTGACATGCCACCCGCAGCAGGGAAACGAGCTTAAAAAGCACCCCAGTGCTCATACAAACCTGGCCTGCAGTGAATGCCATAAAAGCCACAGGGCAATTCCTGAATGCATGGAATGCCATGAAAAACACATTGAAGATATGGATTTTGAGGCATGCAAGGGCTGCCATCCCGTTCATATGCCTCTTGAAGTAACTTACATAAGCGAGACTCCATCAAGTTATTGCGGAAGTTGTCATAAAAAAGCCGAAGACCTGCTTCAAAAAAATACTACCAAACACCATGACCTCGCCTGTGTGTACTGCCACAGGGATAAACATAAAACGATCCCGCCTTGCCTGGCATGCCACGGTCATCCACATCCATACAACATAATAAAATATTATCCGGAATGTGCGGACTGCCACAAAACAGCACATGATTTGAGGAAATAAAACAGTAACGGTTCACGCTATGTTGTCATTTAAAATATAAGCGTAAATATGATTATGTATAAAAGTTTGAACAATATTAGAAATTATAGTTACTTAAGAAAAGCCGGTTTTATCCTTTCCATTTTTTGGGTGGCCATAGCTATAATCGCCCTGTTTTCCTCTACTGGAACCGCTCACCTAAATACAAAATGCTGCACAGACTGTCACGTCTTTCACGCCAGGGAGGATAAAGAAAAAAAAGAAAAAGCTTCAAAGTCAAAAAAGCTGTATGCATCGTCAAAGAAGCTGTATGCATCAACCCTTGAACTGGCCTGTGAAGGATGCCACACAAGTAAAGACAGCAAAACACTTGTTAAGTCAGGAGAGAACACCATACCTATTGTAAAATGTGCAAGAGAACCGGAAGTTTCTTTGGCTGGCGGAAATTTCTATTACAGTTCAGGCCAGAGACATTTAAAAAAAACAGGCCATTGCACCTCGTGCCACAAGGATGTCAGGCACCATGCAACCGAAGCCGGGTATCGTTTTCTTGGAAAAGATATTGAAGGAATTGGGGACCCAATGTATGAGTATGGTGATGGACATAATATATACAAAAGCGGCAACCAGTACTGTATTGCATGTCACGCCAACTTTTGCGGTTCTGAAAACCAGAGATCCTCCGCTGGCTGGATCCGCCATCCTACAAATAGCCCGCTTCCCTTGGATGGCGAATATGCAGGATACAAGGCTTACAGGAAAGATGTCCCTGTATGTTATCCAGATCTGAAAAAACCTGAAAGATCTACTGCCCGTGTCATGTGCATGTCATGCCATCGTCCGCATGGAACGCCGTATAATTTTTTGCTAAGGTGGGACTATAATACTATTTTAGCCGGAAGCGGAAATAATTCAACAGGATGCTTTGCCTGCCATACAACAAAGGATCTATAGAAATAGAATTTCCTGTACGCCCCTGGCGTATATGCAATAAAAATTTGTCAAAAAATATCCAATTTTTGTAACTCTTTATCGTAAAACCGGATTTTTTGGTTATCCTGACAGTAGTAAATCCTCATAACTTTCCCCCCTTTTTCTTGACACATAAGGCACTTTCTTCATATATTAAAAATATAGAACTAAGGGCTCGGTAAAAAATAACTTGGCATTTTTGCATCCCAACTTCACCATATCTTTAACCGATCTTTATTCGCAAAAGTCCTCGAAATAGCTCGCTATTCCTGCGGTTTTGCTCAATCAGATCGATTAAATCTACGGCAAATTTGGGCACAAATTCTACCAAGTTATTTTTGACCGAGCCCTAAGAGCGTAAAGCTAAGGTCGTTGGGTTTTTACTCTCTGCTCTAAGCTCTCTGCTCTTCGCTCAAACAGGCCGAGTAAATCGGAGATAAAATGATCAAGGTTTTTATTGTCTGCAATTGCCGAATCTTTTTAAAGCTGTTAGATGAGCACCTCTGCGCCTTTGATAACATCAGCGTCATTGAAACGCTTTCCTATAACGAGACCGAACAGGCTGATTCCCTGAAAAGAACAGCCTTAGCGCAGAAACCAGATATAATCCTTTTTGCAAGCGGATCTCAGTGGCCGAATCTCAAGAAAAAACTCCAGTGCGTAAGAAAGCGCTTTCCAGATACCCCGATAATCTTTCTTTCCTCAAGGGCTGAATCGGAAAGCATGGAGTTTAATGTAATCAAATGGGGAGCCAAGGGGTTTTTGAGCTCTACAGCGCCATCAGGAATCCTGATTAAGGCCGTAAGAGCATGTTATGCAGGAGAAATATGGGCAAGCAGAAAGTTTGCCGGCAGGATAATGGATGATATGGGGGAAGAAAAACTGTTTGCCGGAGCCGGCAAATCAGCGCAAGAAATACCGGGCCGATTGACCAGGCAGGAACTCAAGGTAATCATGTTGATAGCTTCAGGTTTCAGGAATGCGGAAATCGGCAAAAATCTGTTCATCAGTGAAAACACTGTAAAAACTCACATAAACAGGCTATTTAAGAAAATAAACGTAAAAAACCGCCTCCAGGCCGCCCTGTGGGCCGCCAAACACCTCTCCAGCCAAAAAGCTCATACCTCTTAGCTCTAAGCTCTCCCCTCTTAGCTCTCAGCTCTCCGCTCTGACACATACAATGAAAGCATTACACATAAAGTATTACTTATTCAAAAAAGATAATGCCTTAAATATCATACCAAAAATACACCCCTATGGTGATTGACCGGCTGTTTATATTAATGTAGCATCCAGGCAAGAGTAAAAATTTAAGCAACTACTCAGGTAGATAGTCTGAAGGTGGAAGGCTTTTAGGGATAAATCATGCGCGATCACACAAAACTTCAGCCTTTAACCTAAAACACTAAGCAATTACTAAATAATCTCGTTGGATGCGTATCATTCTATGACTAAAACTGAAAGAAGAGACTGCGAAAGATATGTTTTTGAACTTCCGGTTCATGCCAGGTGGAAGAACGCGGCCGGGGAGGTCAAAGAAGAGACTGGAATCACAAGGGACATCAGTTCTTCAGGAGTGTTCATGATTTGCAAAAATCTCATTGACAGAGAATGCGAGATCAATTTTCAGATTGAGCTTCCATCTCTCGCGGAAAATGCAAATAGCCGTGTATCAGCCCGTGGCAGGGTTGTCAGGAATCTCAACTTAACCAAGCCTGATACAGGCTATGGTCATGGAATCATGTTTAACAATTATAAGCTATTAAGGCTAAACCCTTAACCATTTATCACTTTAGCGCCAAAAGAGGTGATAAAAACGTAACATGAATCACTGGTTCGTTTTTTAATAACTAATAATTAATAATCAATACCTAATATCCAATAACCAAATAAAATAGGAGGTATAATAAAAAAATGAAAAAATCGTTAATCACATTAACCGTCATGCTGGCAGCCGCAGCTCTGGTTGCTGTTTTTTGCGGTTCTGCTACGGCAAAGGTGACAGGCTCATGCGCCGGCTGTCACACCATGCACAACAGCCAGGACGGCAAGCACATGATTCTTAACCCTGATATAGACGACCCTAAAGGTGCTTACACCAGCCTGACCAGAGGGACCTGTGTAGGTTGCCACACTGGTGACGTCAATGTAGGCATCGACAAAAATATTCCCTTTGTGAACAGCGCAAGTAAGCCTAGTACCTACCTGGCTGGTGGTAACTTCTATTGGGTAGCTCAGGAAGGCGGTAGTGCCAAAGGTCACAATGTAAAGGGAATTCCTGGTATGACTAAAGATGCTGTTTTAACTACAGCGCCTGGTAATCCGGTAGGTAATCCGGTAGGTTGCGATACTGATAGTTGCCATCAAACTCTGTTTGAACCAGCAGATAGTTGGAATCTCGATACTGGATGCCAAGGCTGTCACCTTGCGCCTAAGCACCATGCTACTCAACAGGCTGATGGCGCTCCTGCTTTAGAAGCAAATGGTTTTTTCAGATTCCTTTCCGGTCACTACACTTTAACTGGTGATGGTGTTGAAGGTATTGAAGATGATGACTGGCAATTCACTAATAGTGCTACCGATCATAACGAGTATCTTGGAAAAATAGGTACTCATACTGGTGCGGGTGGCTTCCGGGGTATTGGTGGGAATACAATGACTGCCTATTGTACAGGCTGTCACGGCAATTTCCATATTCAGCGAGATGGTTCAACTGCCAGCGCCAACTGGATTCGACATCCATCTGATGCGGTCCTGCCAGATACAGGGGAATATAGTGTGTATACCAGTTACGATCCAGACGTTCCAGTAGCCAGGCCAATCCTTGGCACCGGATCAAGCGCAACCGTAGAACCTGGGACAGACCTGGTAATGTGTCTGTCCTGTCACAGAGCACACGGGAGCCCTAATGATGATCTGCTTCGTTGGAATTATGATGAAATGGTGGCTGGTAATGCTGGTGACGCCGCCGACACTGGTTGTTTTAAATGCCACTCTGAAAAAGATTAATTAGGCCAAGCCATGGAGGGGATGTTGGCTCAGACTTAAACCAATCGAGCCTTTTCTCTCCAAATCTCTTTTTCTCCTGGTCCCCAGAAAAGACTGGGGAACCAGGAGAAATGAGCGCCATACAGAATCGCAAAATCTCGCATTCACATCAGCCACTAAGACACAAAGGGGAGATATGCCAGCTTGGTGTCTGTGTGGCTGAACTATTACCAAATGAGTTCCTTTGAAATATTTTCAATCCTGTCTTTTGCCCTGGCATTATCAGATTCAAGATCAAGAACCTTTTGGTATGTGTCTCAATAGCCTTAACTCTCTGCTCTTTGCTCTAAAGCTAAGGTGTTACAATTGGTGACTTTTTACGACGCCATCACCACTTGATGCCTGGTAGAATCAGGTAATCGGATAAATTTCTTAGAAGTCGGAACAGCGCCGGACATTTGCGATGCTCCCGCCCAAAAGTAATAAAAAAACTCCTGCCCACAGCAATGTCATGCCCGGCTTGACGCTGACATCCATTAGAAGGGAAGCAAGCGTTGCGGCATCTTCTTCTGGCGCCGCATCCGGATGCTCGTGGTAAACAAGACTGATGCTCTTAGTGGTAGCGTCTATGCGGGACAGGGTAAGACAGGCCTCCTTAGGACCAGGCAGTTTAACATTGCCGGACGGGCTTGTTGTCTGGCCCATGATTATTACCGGTTTCAGGTTTACGGGATCTCTACCCTTGTATGAGGCAAGAATATTGGCGCCGACAGCCATGTCTTTATCTTCAGAGTCGGCAGCGCCCATCATGGATGACACCTCAAAACCGGTGAATGTCAGCTCATAGTCTTGCAACTGGATTGTGTCACCCTTTTTCAGCAGGATCTGTTTGTTAAAGCCTGCTTCCTTTTTGCCAGAGTCATAATTTACAGGCGCTATGTAAAGGTCTGCAAGCAAGCCGCGCTGGATATGCGGATGGATAAAACGATTTGTCTGGCCATTTCTGCCTGGCTCGGCGTAGATATCGGGAAGCGCAGCAAATTGAGACTCTCCTTTTTTTACGTTTAGCGGCAGGCTCAGGCGAAAGCCTTTCCCTTCTTTTAAAAATTCCGGAGTATTTAATGTGAATTCATAACCCATAATATTTTGCGCCTGGCCCTGTTTCAGCAGCGTCTTGTCTGAATGGTCATAGACAGAGGATGCCACAAAGCCGATAAACATCAGGCCAACGCCTAAATGAGCAATTGCAGCGCCGGAAAGCGTAATTTTTTTTCTAATAAATTGCGCTGCCAAAAAGAGATTGATGCATACGGCAGCTCCTGCGAACAGTGAAAAAAGTAAAGCTCCGATACCGTGATAGCCGCTTACAAGAGTTATGATTCCTGAAACAGATGCGCATATGATTACAGATATTAATCCGGGCGCGAGCTTTGAAAAGCTGTTTTTCCCCCAGGTCATCAGAGGAACAATACTCAGAAGGAAAGCCATAAGAACACCCAGAGGCAAAGTAGTGTCAACATAATATTGCATTGACACCTTTGAGGCTTTTTCAAGCAGCCTTGTAATTAGAGGCGCGGACGTGCCAAGACCGATAAGTATTGTGGCAACACAAAGCAAAATAATGGCGGATATAAGACCGAATTCCCTGGAAAAAAAGTTAATATTATTCCCTTTTTTCGATAAGGGCATATCTTTTAGCCGTAAAAAGAAAAGACCAAGGGAGATGATCAGAAATGCAAGTATGAAAAAAACCAGCCAGCCGGTGATGCCGAGATCCACAAATGAATGCACTGAAAAATCGGCCAAAACGCCTGATCTTGTCAAAAAGGTGCAATATATTATCAGAATAAAGGAGGAAACAGCCAATATGAAATTCGTTTTGTACAATTTTTTGCGTTTATACTGCAAAAGCATGCCATGTATCAGCGCTATGATTAACAGCCACGGCAAAAGGGACGCATTTTCGACCGGATCCCAGGCCCAGTATCCACCCCACCCCAGGACCTTGTAAGACCAGTAGCCACCGATAATGATTCCAGCTCCAAGAGTTACAAGGGCAAAAAGCGTCCATGGCAGGGTCGGCTTAATCCATGCATCATATTTTCTTTTCCACATGGCGGTGACTGCATAGGCAAAGGGCACGGCAAATGCCGCATAACCCAAAAACACTATAGGCGGGTGGATAACCATCCATGGATCCTGCAGGAGCATATTAAGTCCCTGACCATCAGGAGGAGGAAAGAGGAGCCGGTTAAAAGGACTTTGCTTTATCAACAGGATTGTAAGGAAAATGTTGTTCAGGTTGTAGATGAGCATGACATGCTGCTCCATCTTCCTGGCTCTAAACATAAGCAGCAGGCCAAGCCACGACCCGAGCAATACCCATAGAAGAAAGCTTCCTTCCTGCCCTGCCCAAAAGGAACTGATTAAATATTCCAACGCAAGATCGCGGGACGAATATTGGACAATGTAACTGTATGTAAAATCATGATTGAGTATCAGGAGCATCAAATGGATCGATGCTATGGTCATAAAAGCTGCAAAGGAGACAAAACCTATGCGGGCAGCCATTGTGGCCGCTTTATGCTCCTTTTTGCGGCACAACACAATGTAACCGGCAGATGATACAGACAAGGCAAAAAGCGCCAACCATATTAATATATCGCCAAAATTATTCATTCTCTCCTTTAACCCTTTGTTCATATTTAGTGGGACACTTAACCAGCAATTCCACGGCCATAAAGACCTGTCTGTCTGGTTCGTATTTGCCAATAGCGACAACTTTTGTGGCGTCATTAAAATTTCCAGGACTTGGGCCGTTATATTCGACCCACATCTCATCCCCGCCATCTTCTCTAAGTGTAAAAACCAGGTTATTGCTTTTCAAATCATATCGGGCGGAACCTTTGACCACTACGCCGGCCACCTGCACAGCAGTTTTGATTGTTTTGGCCTCGCTGACGCTGACATATGCGGTAAGGGTGGATTTAAATGAACGCATAGCCATAAACATCGCAAAAGCTATAATAACGGCTCCGATTATGTAAGCTTTATTTTTCATAATGTACATCCATCCCTGCCCCCTGATCTCTGTCCCCTGACCTCTGCTCCAGCTTTTTTAGCCTGCGGTCCAGAACAAACAGATATAAAGTAATGCCTGCCCATATAATAAGATTAACAGCCGCTACAAAACCCAGACCATTTTTCATTTATTTTTTTCCTTTCTTGATGACGTCGGACGTCGTAAAAAGCTATGTTATGCAACCCTGCGGCACTGTATAAGCTAGCCCCCTGCCCCTGACTTCCAGAGCCCTTAACCCCTGAACCTTTAAACCTTAAACTTCATACCCTGTTCCTTATCCATTATTCTCAGCATACGCACTTTTAACCGGAGCATCCAGACAAATAAACCGGTGTATGCGAATAATGAACTCAAAAACAGTATCAGGGTTTTCATATCCATGCCGGGCCCTGCAGGATTTAATGTGTCTTCAGGATGTAAAGAACTCGTGATCCTGGGCACGATAAAAACCAGAAACGGCACTGTGCAAAAAGCAAGAATCGAGTACACTCCGGCAAACACACGTCTTTTTTCATGATCAGGCACTGCGGATCTGAGGACAAAATAGGCGCCATAGATCATCAGGAGCATAACAATAGAGGTTTCCCGCGGATCCCAGTTCCAGAATGAGCCCCAGGTAGCTTTGGCGAATATTGAACCGGTTACCGTGGCAAGAAAACAAAACAAAAAACCCAGCTCAGCAGATGATTGCGCCAAAAAGTCTGCATTTACCTTTCGCGTGATTAAATATACGCAGCTCGCTATCATGGATAACAAAAAGGCCAACGTCGCCACCCATGCCGTGGGAACATGAAAAAACAGAATACGGGATACCTCGCCTGGAAAGCCCGCAGCCGGTTCAACGCACAAAAAAGCCGCAAATAATATAACACTCATCCAGATTGTCAGTAAAATTTTAAAAATCATAACCCTTTATTCTTCCCAGATCAATGGAAACAACAACAAAGAAACGGTAATCATAATAACAGCATATGCCGCGGCGATTTTAACTTCCGGCCAGCCGGCTGCACTTATGCCGTAGGCAGCCCTTTCACTCCCTTTGATAGCGGTAATTATAAGAGGCAGAAGGAGCGGAAAGGACAGGGCCGAAAACAGAGCGCCGCGCGCATTGGCCTGCGCGATCATAGCTGCCACCAATGTAGTTCCGGCGCCAAGGCCAAGGCCGCCGGTAACCATCATAGCCGCAAAACAGCCTGGAAATTTGATTTTATATTCCATCAACAGAATAAATGCCGGCACAATAATCAACTCCAGAACGCCCAGCATGGTCAAATTGAAAAACAGCTTTCCAAGAAATACCGCCTGGGGCCGGGCCGAAAGCTTCAAAATATCCATCGTGCCTGCTTCCTGTTCTTTGACAAAGGAACGGGAAAGGCCTGAAAGCGCGGAAAAGACCAGTATTATCCACAGCAGCACCGCGTATAAAAAAGGTCTTTCAGATTCCTCGATGCGGAAAGAGCCTATTGAAAAACTTACGGCCACAAGAGTGGTCAAAGCAAACATCAGGATTGAATTCACCGCATAACGTGTTCTGAATTCGCTGCGTAAATCACGAAGCCAGATAGCAACAGCTTCAGTTAGATAGGTTGACGATACTGTCTGCGTAATCCACCTCCCGCTTTTCGTTGGATGCAATCACGGTAATTCCACAAGTCCGTTGATCTGAAATAATATTTTTTACACTTTTTATTCCTTTGCTGTCAAGGTTGCACCCCGGCTCATCCAACAATAAAAAGGGAGGATTGTGAATAAGCGCCTGAACAAGTTTCAGGCGCTGCTTCATTCCGGATGAAAAAGTTCCGCATATTTTTTCAGCGTGCTTAACCAGATCAACCCTTTCCAGAATATTGAAGCAGCTCTTGCGATCATAGGCAATACCCCTGACCCTGCAAAAAAATTCCATGTTTTCAAGAGCGGTTAATTCATCATACAGAGCCAGCGCCGGCGCAACCATACCGACATATTGTCGCCTGGACTTTTTTGGTATGGACTTATTGTCGCAAAACATTTCAACCTGACCTGCCGAAGGCCTGACAAGACCGGCAATAATACGCAGCATGGTGCTTTTCCCGGACCCGTTCCAGCCGGTAATTGCCACAACATCGCCTGAGTTCAATGCAAAGGAAAT
>JAJSZT010000028.1 GCA_030272815.1 Deltaproteobacteria bacterium | reverse complement strand
AATAGCTGACAATTCAGGATTCGATTTTAGTTGAGAGGAGGTGGATTTGTTAGCCAATGTAGAACTTATTATCAAAAATTTAGGAATATTATTATTTGGTTAAATTTAAGGAGGAAAAACATAATGTATAGAATGAGAAAATTAGTCATGATTTTGCCCTTGTTTCTTATGGTATTAGCAGCCTTTGCAACTCCGGCTTTTGCTTCATCAGATCCCTTGATTGAGAAACTTAAGGAAAAGGGATTATTGGACGAGAAAGAAGCGGCGGAAATTTTAACTCAAATACAAAAAGAAGAGGCTAAAACCAGCGTGGCTGGACTCCCAGCTTGGGTCCGAAAAATCGATTTTAAAGGAGATTTAAGGCTGCGCCATGATACCCAATGGAGGGATGAAGGAGATGACAAATATGACCGCAATCGTGAGCGGCTTCGTCTCCGTTTTGGTTTTAATACGAAAATAACAGATACCACAGAGGTTGGGGTCAGGCTGGTTTCAGGATCAGGATATCAAAATACTACAAACCAGAGTTTTGATGAACATGCCCGGGGCAAGGAGATTTTTATCGACAGAGCATACGCGTCCTGGCAGCCATTTGATTTTTTGAAAATTACTGGTGGAAAACACAAAAATCCTCTTTTTACTACCCCCCTGGTCTGGGACCCTGACGTCAATCCGGAGGGAATTTCCGAAAGCCTCAATTTTGACATTTCAGACAGTATTTGCATTTTTTCCAATCTGGGCCAGTGGTTTATTGAGGAATTAAAGATAAAGGACAGTGATAGAGATCCGACCCTCCTTGCCTTTCAATTAGGCACTCAGATCAAACCATCCAAAAAGATAAAATTCGAGTTAGCAGGCACCTATTACGATTTTAAAAACCTGGATGAACTTGATTGGGACAAAGACGGCTCACTGGGTGATACAGACACATTTCTAGGATACAACAACAAGTACGGCCAGCAGATGATTTTCGACAACGACGAGAAACTTCTCAATGAATTCCAATGCTGGGAGCTGGCGGCAAAAGTTAAGATAAAAGATGTCCTGCCTGTGCCATTTTCCATATTCGGGAACTACATTATAAATGTAGGCGCTGATATTGATAAGCTCATGGAAAAAGGGGTTGATCCAGGAGATAGCGACCCTGCAGATCTCGCCAGCTATGGGGGTGATGATCGTGACACAGGCTGGCTTGTAGGTGTTTCTGTTGGGAACAAAAAGAAAAAAGGGGACTGGTACGCAAAATACCATTACCAGGTATTGGAGGATTATGCTTTTCCGGCTGTATTTGTCGATTCTGACTTTCACGGCGGAGGAACCAATAACAAGGGACATTATATTCATGGCAGGTATTTGCTTGCCGATAATATTCAGGCCAGAGCCACTGGTTTTTTTACCAAACGTGATGATGAAAGCAAGGATGGAAAAAAGGACGAGGATCGCGTGCAGTTGGACATAGTCATTAACTTTTAGGCAACCAGATCAGCCAGGCTAACGGAAATCTTATTATATTCTAACAATAAACTAACAATTAAGCTTTAAATGTTAAAAACGGAGGAAAAATTGAAAAAGATAAACTCTATTATCGTAATAACTATTGCTGTGGTTTTCTTTATTACTTTGAATTCCGTAAGCTTTATGGTTAAAATGTTAAAAAGGAGAGGAGGAAATATGAAAAAGATAAACTCTATTATCGTAATGGCGATTGCCGGCTTGTTTTTTATTGCGACAAATCCTGCACAGGCCGGCAATCTTGTAATTAAGGGTTCAACCACGGTTTTGCCGATTGCACAGAAAGCGGTGGAAGCATACATGAAAGAGAATCCTGATGTTAAGATTTCTCTTTCCGGTGGTGGTTCAAGCAACGGGATAAAGGCGCTTATCGATGGGAGCACGGATATTGCAACCGCGTCACGATTTATCAAAGACAAAGAGGTAAAGTTGGCTGTTGAGAAAAATGTATTTCCAGTTGCTTTTGCCATAGCCTATGACAGCATCATTCCTGTCGTACATCCCAGTAATAATATTAACAACCTTACTCTTAAACAGCTTAAAGCCATTTACAAAGGCGAGATAAAAAACTGGAAAGAAGTAGGGGGACCTGATTTGCAGATTGTTATTAACTCACGCGATACTTCTTCCGGTACTTTTGAGACATGGGAAAAGAAAGTAATGAAAAAAGAAAGAATTACTCCCAGGGCTCAGGTTATGGCTTCTAACGGAGCAATAGTTCAGGCTGTTTCAAATAATAAATATGCAATAGGATACATTGGTATTGGTTATTTATCTCCTGGCGTAAAGGCGCTTAGAGTAAATGGAATAGAAGGAACAGAAGAGACAACTTTGAACGGGTCATTTCCAATAAGCAGACCCCTTTTCATGTTTACTAATGGCTGGCCAAAAGGTGACACACTTAACTTTATTAATTATGTTATTAACCCACAAAAGGGCCAAAAGCACGTTGCCGCCAGCGGTTATGTGCGTTTATATTAAAATCAGAAAATCAGGGAAACGAGATGTCCAATAAACGCCGGATAACAGAGCGGACAATGCACACACTCTTTTTTGTTGTAGCATCAGCTTCAATAGTGATGCTTTTCATGATTATGATATTTCTTTTCATGGAAGGAATCCCAATTTTTGATGAAGTTTCTGTTAAAGATTTTATTTTCGGAAAATACTGGTACCCCACATCAGAACCCCCTGATTTTGGAATTCTGTCGCTTATTGTAGCTTCATTGGCAGTTACTTTGCTATCCGCCTTAATATCAATTCCACTCGGGATACTCACAGCAATCTATATCGCAGAGATAGCATCAAAAAAGGTTAGTGAGATTATTAAGCCTATGGTTGAGCTTTTAGCGGCACTTCCTTCCGTTGTTATTGGTTTTTTCGGGATGGTTCTTGTAGCGCCTTTTTTACAGAATGTTTTTAATATCCCAACTGGTTTGAACCTTTTCAACGCGTCATTAATGCTGGCTTTTATGTCTATCCCTACTATTTGCAGTATTTCTGAGGATGCAATTCACAGCGTTCCGAATTCTCTTAGAGAAGCCTCATTGGCATTGGGCGCAACACATTTGGAGACTATTTTAAAGGTTGTACTTCCTGCCTCTCTTTCAGGTATCAGCACTGCTGTAATTTTGGGTATGTCCAGGGCTATTGGTGAGACTATGGTAGTGCTTATGGTAGCGGGAGGAGCCGCTTTTATACCAGAATCTATATTTGATCCGGTAAGGCCGATGCCGGCCAGCATCGCCTCAGAGATGGCGGAAGCCCCATTCCGCGGCGCTCATTATCATGCTCTCTTTGCAACGGGGATAGTACTTTTTATCTTCACATTTCTTTTCAATATTGTAGCAGATCATATTGCTTATAAATATAAACAGGTAGGAGAGGCAACGCTTTAACCCGTATTTCTCATGAACAACTCATAAAACAATGCATAATATAATTGCTTTTAATTAAACCTCGGGCTATGCCCGAGCGATTTTAAAAGGTTTTACCGTTCCGGCGAGAATATTGAACGGCAGAGTAAAGCGTTTTTTGAACATCGAACATCGAACATCGAACATCCAACATTGAACATCGAACGATGAAATCGCTTCGCTCCGCCAGTTTATAAATTGGCAGAATACCTTATTCAAAATTCGATGTTGGATGTTCGATGTTCGACGTTCATAGCCTTTTAGCTTGACGGCTACGTCCTTGATATTGGATTGTAATCTGCAGAAATCGTGATGCTTTTAGACCCCTTCGAGGGGTCTTCATCAAACCACTCGTTCCACGGGTGGTAGGTGATTGTATTATTGAAAGTTATAACTACCTTTGTCTGCTGAGCTGTTTAACGCTATGTTTATGGAATTTATAACAAATTTCTTTATGATTTGTTCATCCTTCGGGTTAATAAATTAAAAGGTGGCTAAAATGTCTATATCATTGTCCTCTCTGCAACGCCGTAGAAATCTTTTGCAGAAAATTGTGTTCAATATTTTTCGTCTTGCAGCTTTAATTAACGGGCTTGCGTTGTTTATTATTATATATTTTATGATTGCTAATGGATGGAAAGCCATAAACTGGACATTTTTAACACAGCCGCCTGTTGATTCAATGACAAAGGGCGGCATCCTTCCATGTATTGTGGGAACTTTATGTCTTAGTATAGGAGCCATATTGATTGCTATGCCCATTGGGGTAGCATCGGCGATATATCTGAACGAGTATGCAAGACCAGGCCCGCTAATAAGGGTGATCCGGCTAGGAATAAATAATTTGGCAGGTATTCCATCTATTGTATTTGGACTTTTTGGCCTGGCGTTTTTTGTTGTCTGGCTAAAAATGGGGGTAAGTATAATAGCCGGAGCGCTTACTTTGGGGGCAATGACATTGCCTGTTATGATAGGGTCAACCGAAGAAGCATTACGTGCTGTGCCTGATACATACAGAGAAGCTTCGCTTGGACTTGGTGCTACTAAATGGCAGACGATTTATCGCGTTGTATTGCCGGCGGCTCTTCCGGGGATACTGACAGGGACTATTCTGGGAGTTAGCAGGGCGGCAGGAGAAACAGCTCCTATTATGTTTACTGCGGCAGTATTCTTTACACCCAGTTTGCCTGTATCTATATTTGATGAAGTAATGGCATTACCATACCATATTTATGTTCTTGCTACAGCGGGGACAGAGATCGAAGCAACTCGTCATCTGCAATACGGTACAGCATTGGTGCTGATATTTCTTGTTCTGGGCATGAATCTTATCGCAATAATTTATCGTTCCCGTCTCAGAAAGCGTATGCAGTAATTTTTAATAAGGAAATTTGTGTGGATAAACCTGTAAAAATAGAAGTAAAAAATCTGAATTTTTATTATGGTGAGTTTCAAGCGCTGCAAAATAATTCTCTTAATTTTCATATAAATGAGGTGTCTGCTCTTATTGGGCCGTCAGGCTGCGGTAAAAGTACTTTTTTGCGTTGTTTGAACCGGATGAACGATTTGATTTCAATAAGCAGAGTGGAAGGTAACATCCTATTAGATGGCCTCGATATTTATGATTCTTCAGTTGACGTGGTAATGCTTAGAAGCCGGATCGGCATGGTATTCCAAAAACCAAATCCCTTTCCTAAAACAATTTTTGAGAATGTGGCTTATGGTTTAAGAGTAAATGGCATTAAAGATAAGGGCCTTATTGAAAACCGAGTGGAAGAGAGTCTTAAGCTGGCGGCTATCTGGGATGAGGTTAAAGATAGAATGAATGAGTCGGCCCTTGGGCTTTCAGGAGGGCAGCAGCAGCGACTGTGTATAGCAAGGGCTCTGGCGGTGGAACCCGAAATATTGCTAATGGATGAACCTTGCTCGGCTCTTGATCCTATTGCTACACAAAAAATAGAAGAATTAATTTATCAATTAAAAAAATCGTTTACCATTATAATTGTAACTCATAACATGCAGCAGGCAGCCAGAGTTTCAGATATTACTGCTTTTTTCTATCTGGGAGAACTTATTGAAACAGGTGAAACCAATACCATTTTTACAAGGCCGAAACTTAAGCAAACAGAAGATTACATCACCGGAAGGTTCGGGTAACAAACGGGGAAATTATTATGACCATACATTTTCAAAGAGAGCTTGAAAAAATAAAAAAAAGAATTCTTTCTCTTGGCGCTATGGTTGAGGAACGTGTTCGCATGGTAATAAGGGCTTTAGAGACAAGAGATGGTGATGCTGCAAAAAAAATTATAATTTCAGACCATGAGATTGATGAGATGGAAGTAGAAATAGAAGAAGAATGTCTGAAAATTTTGGCCTTGTATCAGCCTGTTGCTATTGATCTGAGATTTCTTGCAGCGGTAATTAAGATAAATAATGATCTGGAAAGGGTTGCTGATGAGGCGGTGAACATCGCAGAACGGGTACAGGTTATTGCCAAACGGCAAAGGCTTGATGTCCCTTTCAATCATTCTCTGATGGCAGAAAAGAGCGAATTCATGCTCAAGAAGAGCCTGGATGCCTTTGTGAACATGGATGTGGACATCGCTTTGCGTGTTTGCGCCTTAGACGATGAGGTGGATAATATGCTGAATGAAGCCTATGACGTGGTCAAACATGCTATTGGCGAGCACCCCGATCGTGTGAGTTATCTGATTAACCTGCTTTTGGTTTCCCGCCACCTTGAGCGGATAGCAGACCATGCCACAAATATCGCAGAAGAAGTAATCTACCTTGTAGAAGGAGAGATTGTCCGGCACGGGAACTATTTATGATAGCCAATGCCATACCTCTGTGCCTTATATAGACTTTCAGATAATTAATTTCACAAGGCCAGAAGGAGGAAGGCGTATTAGTTATACGTCAACGACTGATAACGCAGTGAAATTATTTATCTGAAAGTCTATAGCTGTGAATTACTCCTTCTTCGCATAAAGTACAACCCGTTCCAATCTCTTGGGAATAAGGGGATTGCTTCGTCGTTCGTTCCTCACTCCTCGCAATGACCACTCAGAACAAGGGGTTTTTGGTCAGCCACGAATTAACACTTTAAACTCCGATAGTTTCCTGTTATATAAAACAGGTGGATAGGCTGAAGGCTGAAGGTGGAAGGCTGAGGTATATCCACCTGTTACGAAGCCGTCATATTTAATATTTAAAATTACGCTAACAAAAATGAAACTGGCAAATGATATCCCGGAAGAACTGGCAGATGAAGCAAAGAATAAGCTGGATGCCTTTATAGATGCAGCGGAGAATGCAAAGGTCGAAATCAGGCATTATCCTGAAATATTTGCTGTTATGAAAAAGGTTTTTGCTTTCAGTGATTTTGTTGCCAGAAGCTGCATACGCAATCCACAGATGCTGGCTGATCTCATTATAAGTGGTGATATTAAAAGACGGTACGCAAAGGGTGAATATAATAATAAGCTTAAGACCTTTCTTTCTGAGGCAAAAGAAAATAATAATATTTCCAGTACGCTGCGTCGTTTCAGACTTCGTGAGAAAGTAAGAATCGCGTGGCGGGATCTTGCCGGCTGGGCAGATCTTTTGGAAACCATGGCTGATCTTTCAAGCTTTGCAGATGCATGTTTAGAAGAGGCTCTTTCAGCTCTTTATAGATCGCTTTGCTCTGAATATGGCAATCCTGCGGGAGCTGACGGCTCTCAAGAATATCTTGTGGTTTTTGGTATGGGTAAACTTGGAGCGCGTGAGCTTAACTTTTCTTCTGATATTGATTTGATTTTTGCATATACTGAAGCAGGGAGAACAAAAGGTAAATCAAAGTCGATCAGCAATGAAGAATTCTTTGTGCTCCTTTGCAGACGTCTTTTAAATGTAATTGGCACAACCACTCCGGATGGACTTGTTTTTCGTGTTGATATGCGGCTTCGGCCTTTTGGCGAAAGCGGGCCTTTGGTTATGAGTTTTGATAACATGGAAGCTTATTATCAGAGACATGGTCGGGAATGGGAACGTTATGCCTGGATCAAGGCAAGGGTGTTGGCTGGTGACAAAGAAGCAGGTAGAAGACTTTTGGACCGACTTAAGCCTTTTGTTTTTCGTAGATACCTTGATTTTGGAGTTTATGAATCTTTAAGGGATATGAAGCACAAAATATCTCTTGAAGTAAGTCATAAGGGAATGGATGGGGATGTTAAGGTTGGTGCCGGAGGTATAAGAGAGATAGAGTTTTTTGGACAGATATTTCAGCTTATACGTGGAGGAGTAGTGCCTGTTCTTCAGGAGCGTAGTATTCTGAATGTGTTAAAAATCCTTGCTGACAGGAGGTACATTCCACAGGATGTTTGCAATGATCTTACAGAGGCATATGAGTTTTTACGAAATACAGAGCACCGGCTTCAGGAATTTTCTGATCAGCAGACCCATAAAATTCCGTCAGATTCTGTCGGGAAAGCACGTCTTGCCGCATCAATGGGCTTTGACAAATGGGACTTTTTTACTTTAGAGCTTAAACGGCACATGGGAAGTGTCCACTATTATTTCAATAAATTGCTTGCCACTGAAGATTTTGAGACAAAAGGCGAAAAAATTGATAATGAATTGAAAAATGTATGGCTTGATCTGATAGAAAATGACCATAGCAATAAAGTGCTTTTTAATACTGGATTTGACGGGCCGGATGAAGTATTGCGTTTGTTGGAACATTTTCGTAATGATCCGGAAACACGGTCTTTGAGCGATAAAGGGCGAAAACGGCTCGATAAGCTTATCCCGCTTGTGTTAAAGGAAGTCGGAAAATCCGAACAACCATATCTTGCTTTAAACCGTATAATCGATTTGATCAAAGTAATAGAAAGGCGAACCTGTTACATAGCTCTTCTTTTGGAGAATCCTGATGCTCTTGTTCATCTGGTTAGACTTTCAAATGCAAGTCCATGGATAGTTTCTTTGCTGGCGCTCCACCCTGTACTTCTGGATGAATTGCTTGATGCCCGCACTCTATATATACCACCTGAAAAATCTGATATTGTAAATGAGATAAGAAAAAAACTGAACCATATACCTGCTCAGGATCTTGAATATCAAATTGAAGAATTGTGTATTTTTAAACAAATCAATATATTGCGTGTCGCGGCAGCGGATGTTACAAATGCCATTCCCCTTATGAGAGTAAGTGATCATCTTACCGAGATTGCTGAGACAATAATTAATGAGGTTCTTGAACTTTCCTGGAATCATTTAATTAAAAAACATGGAAAGCCGGCCTGCCTTCTTGACGGAAAAACAAGCGAAAGGGGTTTTGTTGTTATAGCCTATGGCAAGCTGGGTGGTATTGAACTCGGTTATGGCGGCGATCTTGATCTGGTTTTTCTTCATGCAGGGACTAAAGGACAAACAAAGGGCGGAATACGTCCAATAGATAACGCTCAATTTTTTGCCCGCCTGGGGCAAAGAGTTATTCATATTCTAACCGCGCATACTTCTGCAGGAAGCCTGTATGAAACAGATATGAGGTTGCGTCCAAGCGGAAGCTCCGGCCCTCTGGTTTGTCACATTGAAGCATTTAAAGAATATCAGGTTGAAAAAGCCTGGACGTGGGAACATCAGGCCCTCGTTAAGGCAAGAGCTGTAAGCGGAGATATTAATCTGGCGAGGTATTTTGAACAGATACGCAAGGAGGTGCTTGCTCTTTCACGCAGCAAAACCAGGCTTCAGCAGGAGGTCAGGGAAATGCGGGAACGTATGCGCAAGGAGCTTTTAAGCCCAGAGCCAGGGTTTTTTGATCTCAAGCAGGGCCAAGGAGGTATGGTTGATATTGAGTTTATAGTTCAGTATCTTGTACTTTTGAAATCCAGCGAATATAATGAACTTGCCGGATGGACAGACATTGTGCGCCTTTTGGAAACATTGATTAAGACAAAGATAGTGGACGATTCTACGGCGCGTTTCCTCAGGGAAACCTATCTGGAATATAGAGCATCCGCTCATATGCTCAGCCTTCAGGAAAAATCCGCTAAAGTACCTGATACAGAATTTCGTAATTTGTGTGAAAAAGTTAAGAAAATCTGGAAAGCTTTTCTTGAGAATGACCGATGAGGATTGAAAATTGACTATTGAAAATTGAAGATTGAAGATTGAAGGAATTCTGTATGAAGGAAAAGGGGATAAATCTCCTTGGCTCAAAAAACAAATCCCCCCGATAAGTTGTCGGGGGGATTTTTCAACACCTGAGACTAAATCTGATATCACATTTGTTCTTACTTCGCTATTTTCTTTCTCCTGAATCCGACAAGACCGATCAGACCAGAGCCGAGGAGAAGCACACTTGCCGGTATGGGCACGGGATTGTTATTATTGGTAAAACTTTCGCCTCCTCCGCTTGCGAAGTCGATCACATGAATACCGATTCTCAGATCACCATTTTCCAACCCAGTGAAGACATCTGAGACAGCTTGGCCACTTTGTAGATTAAAAAGAATACCAAGCCATTCGTTCGGGTTCACGCCGTTATGGGGCTCTGGCGGATCTGAATCTGCGGAGAAACCTGCCGTGACTACAAAAGGTGGAGTGACGTTATTCCCGCCAGGCAGGACTGGTGGGTCGACGGGATCGACATCATCCTGCGTAAACGCCACACCAACCCCGTTTTGAACCTCTGCTATTCCTAAAAGGCTGCCGTCATCGAAGTACACCTCGGAGATCGAGCAGAGTCCGGAACCTGTGTTTGTGAACATAAAGAGGACCTGATCATCCCTGCCGGGGTCCGTCACGTCCACAAAGAGCTGTGCTTCTCCAATGACAATGTCGCCTAAAATGCTATCATCAGTAATGATGCCTGTGAATCCATACGTAGCAGCTCCAGCAGGCGCTGCCGCAAGTACAAACATCAGAACAGTTAGAAATACAATTCTTGAAATCAGATATTTACATCCCTTAATCATACACATATTGTGACATTCCATTTTAGAAAAGTGTTTTCCTCATCCTTTTGCCAAAGCCTATCAGCCCTACCATTCCGGAGCCGAGGAGCAATGCGCTGGCTGAGATTAGGACCGGGCTGAATGTCAGAAGATTGGGAATAGACACTCACAACGTTATTATTATGACTCTCAACTGATAGACTTCGACCTCTCTCACCGATTAGCTTCTGAACTTTTTCCTGAAACCCACAAGACCTACCAGCCCAGAGCCAAGCAGCATGATTGCGCTGGGGATAGGGACTGGTGCTATACCATCCGGGTCACCACCAGTTGTGATTATTTCGAGACTTAAAAGGGGCCCACCACTCCAGATTATGTCAGCGTCATCATACCAAGTTGTTACCCAATTGGGAGCTTCTACAATACCAGTAAGATTGTTGGGGTTTTGAAAATTGACCGGGTGGATTCCATCTGAAAGCTTCAGGACATTGGCAGGAACTGCTATTTGTTGGAGGGCAAAATCAACTACAGTTCCTGCGAGCCAGGTGACCTGCGCCTGCGTCCCTGGGGTAATAAGATCTGTATCGGCGTACGGGGTAAAGCCGGCGCCGGTCCATTCACCCGCAGTCCAGGCAGCATCCAAAGATTTGACCGTACATGTAACATTCATCTCTATCGGCACATCGAATGCTGGGCCCGGGTCAGCTTCGACCATTACGATAGGGCCATAGTATGGCGCAGCCTGGCCGATTCCAGCCATTAAGAAAACCAAACTCAGTGTAAACAAAATAATTGCATTCTTTTTCATTTTTTGTTCTCCTTTTTAGTTTTCCTTTTTAGTTTTCCTTTTTAGTTTTCCTTTTTAGTTTTCCTTTTTAGTTTTCCTTTTTAGTTTTCCTTTTTAGTTCTCATTTTATTTGTCCTCCTTTTCCTCCTTTGAGTTATTGGCAACATTCAACATTCAACTCTAAACACTTATGTATGATTAAGGTTTATAATAAACACTCAAACAGATATCAATCGGTAAAAGGCATTATTTATGTCTGATTTTTCTGGGTATGGATTCTAATAAAAAGGTATGAGGCGAGGATTGGAGACTAATACCTTGGCTAATACTTTAGCATTAGAGACCGGTTGATTTGAAAGGTCTCATTAGAAAATATAAGCGCTGCCTTTTCAGGAAAGGTCTCAGGGGGGCTCGGACAGCCTCCTTAAACCTAAGTTGAGCGATTTTTTGCGAAGAAATGTGCTAAGATCTTGATGCAGCAAGATTTGCGAAAAGCGTAGGCATACCAATGGATATGTCAAGACTTTTCGCAAGTCCTTGATGCGCAAGAGATTGGTGCAAGTCGAGTAAAAAATCGCTCAATTTAGGTTAAAGATACTCGGCCATCCACAGCGTAGCCTTAAGGCGGTTGGGAACGTTGATCTTCTTGTAGATATTGTAGATATGAGTCTTGACTGTGTATGTGCTGATGCAAAGGTCGTCGGCGATCTCTTTGTTGCCGGCACCGGAAGCAATTTTGGTGAGTATCTCTTTTTCTCTTGAGGTCAGGGCAGCGGCAGGCCCTGCCGGCAATTTGACATGGGACATTGCTTCCAGGGCGCATTTTGACAGGGCTTCTCTCGAATACCACAACTCCCCGTTTAAAACAGCGAGAATACCTTTTGGGAACCGATCCAGGGGCTCGCTATCATAAAAGATCCCCCGCACCCCCCTATCCACAGCCTCTTTTTCAATTTCGTCATCGGGCTCGACATTAAAGAGAACAATGGGGCAGTGGGACGTCGTCGAATTGGGCTCCATTCCGAGATTAGTCCGCAGATTAGCCCAATCAATACCCATACAGTCCAGCATGACTACGCACGCCTGAGCTGCCACCTTGTCTCCGTTCTTAGTCAGTTCCGACATTGGGCCGCACGTGCACTTTAACCCCGCTTCTGTTTCCAGAAACAAAGCCAAAAGTCCATTTTGCAGTTTATTTGGGCCGAAAATGTGAATCACTTTTTCGGCCTTTGAAATCCACTTTGTCATGACTTTGCTAAATTAAGCAAAAATCATGCCCGATAAACTTCAAATAATTTCATAAATAAATACTCTTAAATATCAGAGTATTACATAAATGCAAAAAAAGCCGGTCAAAATTTGTTTTATCACCAACACTAATTTGGGGAATATACTTCATAAAATTAGGTAAATTACTTCATAAAATTAGGTAAATTACTTCATAATTTCGTAAGCGTTCACGGAACATTGAAATTAGAAATTGGGCATTCATGCTTTTGTACTGTTCTTCCCAATTTCTATTTTAATCTCTCCCTAATTTCTACTTTCCAATTTCAAGTTTCAAGCCGTGAACGGCTACATAATTTCGCAACTTCTCGCCCTCAGCGTAACTCCCCAAGCATTCTTTGCGCCTCGTCTCTCCCCGGAAACGGCTCTTTGCTGTCTGTTGCCAGGTGCAAGTACTGCTTGGCCTCAGCCTTTTCTCCAAGGCGAAAAGAGATCATCCCGAGATGATAGTTAAGCACCGGCGCATTTCGCGCTTTTTCCTCAATACTCAACAGCAGACCCCGCGCCTTTTCGAAATCTCCTTTCCGATAGTAAATCCACGCCGCAGTATCTATCACATTGGGATCGTCCTTAAATTTGTCAAGCAGCGGTGAAATCAGCTTTTCCGCTTTTTCGAGGTTCTCCTTTGCTGGATCGTGCTCGGCATAGTGAAAGGCCAGGTTATTGGCGGCTGCGGAAGCATCCGGTCTTTTTGCCAACACCTCTTCATAGATCGCTTTTGCTTTGCCATACTCACTCTTTTGCTCTAACAGTGCAGCAATCAGCATGGCAATACTAAGATTGTTCGGATTCTTTTCACGGAGCTTCTGATATCTTGAAAGGGCCTCGTCGATTGAGCCCAAAGATTGTTCAAGCTGGGCCAGGCTGAATAGAGCGTCGGAGCTGTCCGGGTCCAAGTCAAGGGCCTTTTCAAAATTCTTGCGGGCAGCGTCAATATCTTTGCCAAAGGCATAGAGCCGCCCTAACAAAACGTAGTAGTGGGAGTTCTTTGGGCTCTTGGCAATCTGCTGTCTGCATCTGTCCATGGCCTTGTCCAGCTTTTTCTCTTTGACCAGCATATCTACCAGTTGGCTCAGCGCCGGCACAAAATCCGGGTCTGCTTTCAGGGCCTTTTCAAAAAGGGGCACTGCTTCTTCAGGGTTTTTTTCTATGAGTTTTATCACGCCATTTTTGTAGTTTGCCTGGAGCAAATCAGGTTCAAGTTCCAATACGCGGCCAAAATACTTGCGCGCTCCTTCTACATCTTTTCCTGCAAGAGACACATCGCCCAGAGCCATTAAGGCTTTTGTGTCATCGGGATTGATTTCCAGAATTTTTTCCAGTTGTTTTCTTGCCGGCTCAATTTGTGCCTTTCGCCTGTAAAGATCTGCCAGGCCGAATCGTGCTTGTTTTTGTTTGGGATTGATTTCAAGGATCTTTTTATAGATATCTTCGGCAAGTCCTTTCTCGTTGTTTGCAAGATGCGCCCTGGCAAGGTTCAAAGAAACCGGAATGTTTTGGGGCTGTTCGCGCAGCACTACCCGGTATTCTCCGATAGCCCCGGCAAAATTCCGGCGGACAGCCAGCATGTCGCCCTTCAGGACGTGGCCGCGCACATCTTCAGGATTTTCCTTTAGGACTTCTTCCACCAGCTTGAGAGCTTCGTCCAGCTCCCCTTCCTGATAATGAATGCCTGCCATAAAGAGCTTTGCCTTTAAGAAATCAGGGCCGGTTCGGACTTTTGTCATAAACTGCCCCAGCAATTGCATGGCATTATTCTTCGTCGCCTCGGTCTGCAGATAATGGTTTGCCAGCATTTCATATGCCGCGTATTTGTCAGGCATATCTTCAATCGTCTTGCGCAGCACCGCAATCGCCGCATCATTTTGCTCTTTTTCTTCGTAAAACCGGGCCAGATAAAGATACGGCTCTAACTCGTCAGGATGAGCTTCGATTAAGTCTTTAAGGACTTTTTCAGCCGCCTTGTTCCTGTCTGTCTGGTAATAAAATCGCGCCAGCATCAATTTTGCGGCATCGCTCTCTGGATCGTGGTCGATCAGCTTTTTGTATTCATCTTCAACCTCTGAAAGGTTATTTTCTTTTTCCAGAATCCGGATCAGCGCCAGCCGGGCAGCTTTGTTCTTCTCATCCTGACTCAACAGGCTCTGAAGTATGTTTCGAGCTTCTGCCGTATCGTTGCGCTTCAACCTCAGATTACTAAGGAGCAGATAGGGCTCCGGCCTTTTCGGGTTATTCTCTATGAGCGACTTTAGGATCGCCTCTGCTTTTTCCTCCTCTTGGTCTGCCATGAGACAGATCGCGCGCAGCAGGAGCGCATCTTCGTGGTCCGGACTCTTGGCCAGGACAAGATCTGCTTTTTCCTTGGCCTGGTCTGTCTGTTTGGCCATAATGAGGAGTTTCCCCAGGGCCACCTGCGCATCTGATAGATCCGCGTCAAGTTCTACTGCCTTTAAGAGCAGTCCGTAGGCTTTTCTCCAGTTCTTCTCTTTGAATTCGAGCATTCCGAGCATGTGGTAGCCTTCAGCAAACTTCGGATCGATCTGCAGGGAATTTTTGAACTCCAGTCGCGCCCGCCGGTATTCACCCTTTTCATAAAGGGCCTTTCCCTTGTTGAAAAACTTCATCTTATTTTCTTCAGGACTGCCGCAGGATACAATCAGTACGGCGATAAGGATGGAACAGAATCGAATGAATAGTCTGAGTTTCATAATACGTTTGTCTCCAAAAATTGAGGGTTTCGTCAAGTGTCTGTGACCCGTGGCAAGAGACTATCCTGGTATATATTCAGGAAGGATTTTCATCAACTCTTGCGTAAAGGAATCCATCACGGCCTGTGAGGCTTTAACGTCCTGATATGGCCGCAACAGCATCTCCAGTCGTACCAGGGCGCCGTCTGTGCGTCTCTTTATGACGGAATCCCAAAACAGATACCATTTGTTCCGGTATTCGCTCACAATAATGCGGCCTCGCTGCTGAAACCAGTAATTGGACAGAAGTAACTCTCCGTCCTTTTCAAGGACCATCTGTCTGATTTCAACCTGACCAAACGGCGGAGGAAAATTACTTTGAATAATCTTTCTGCTTCGAGGCGCAAAACCGCCTCCGAGCAGACACGACACAGGCGAATGGGCTGTGTGTCTTGTTTTCTGATATTCATAATAGGGCACGAAAACAAGGAGCATGTCCCCCGTTCGCATATTGCTAAAGCGGATCTGCACATAATCGTCCGCCCAGAGGGAATCGAGTATTTTCTCGCTCACATATGATCGTTCTCCATGCCAGTCGCCGATCACTGTCGGGAATTCCTCAAACGTTTTTCTCAGAGGTTTGATCTGGGCAGAAACAAGTGCCGTGTTTACGCCCCAGAATACCAGAAAAAGCGCCGATGCAATCCAAAGGTATGATTGTCGTATATTACTCAAGTCAAGAGAATCAGCGTTAGGATTCGTTTCTTTTTCCTGCGCCGGCCCCTGGCCTGCCAACCTCGATTTGCTGAGTTTTAGCAGCCAGCTCACTATCAATAAAAACATTAGCGAAATCATGAAAATAAGCCAGCCTGAAAATCCGTGGAAAAAGCTCTCGGCTACTTGTGGCGACACGTTTATGGTGAGATAGCCGGTAATAGCAATCCTAAGGGCATTGGCAAAGACCGATATAGGTATGGTGGCCAGGGCCATAATGACACGCTCCCACCATTTTTTGTGAAACAGATACCCGAACACAAACCCCATCAAGAGCAATGGGTACACGTACCGTAGCCCGCTGCACGCATCCACCACCTGGAGTTGCGTGAAGCCAAGGTCGATAATGTTTCCTTCCCTGAATACAGAAAGCCCTCCTATGTGCATCATTTTTACAGATAAAGCGCTGGAGATTAGCTTCAACTTGAACGTGAATAAATTATTCAAAAACGGAGGAAGCGGGACGATAAACGCCAGGATCAGAAAAGGGAAGGCAAGGGATTTTACCATCCTGATCCCTACAAGCAATAAGACCACTCCGATCACGGCCACCCATATAGCCACAGAGGTTAACGTTTCGATTGACCCGAGATTGCCCCCCAAGTACAGGAGACCGGAAAAAAACAGAAAAACGAACCCCAGAAGGGAAGGGCGCAATTCATGCACTTTCAAAGACCGCCTATTGATATAGACCAGGTAAACGAATAAAGGCGGCACCAGGTAGCAATACGAAAAGTCCTCGCTATTCCACCTGCTTAACGTATTGCCGAAACCAACATAATGTTGAAGGCAAAAGGAGGCTGCAAGAACTGCGAAGGAGAGCCACCACCCAAGCCCTCCGGACTGTCCGTCTGTGTGGGTCTGTGGCCAAATATCTTTTCTCACCTCGCTCCTTTTCTAGCCAACACGACCCACACGGTCTTCCATAAGATTATAAGGTCTTTCCTGAACCTCCACCCGTCAATATATTCCAGATCCAATCTTACGACCTCGGTAAAATCGGTGATTTCCTTCCGTCCGGATATCTGCCAGAGACCGGTAATGCCCGGCTTGATTGAAATCCGCCGACGCTGCCAGTCCTTATAATGTTTAACTTCATTCGGTGTGGGCGGGCGTGTGCCCACGAGGCTCATCTCGCCTTTAAGCACATTGATGAACTGGGGGAATTCGTCTAATGAAGTTTTCCTCAAGAATCGTCCCACCCGGGTGATACGCGGGTCATGTTCCGTCTTGTATGACGGCCAGGCCGTCTTTTTTTCAACCAACAAATCTGTCTTCTTTGATTCTGCATCCGCTACCATGGATCGAAACTTGTACAGATAAAACTGACGTCCATGCATCCCCACCCTGCGTTGTTTAAACAGAACTGGCCCGGGAGAGTCCAATTTAATGATTAACCACATTATCGGGTAGGAGAGGATAAATACCATGAACCCGAGAAGCCCTGCCGCAAGATCGAGGAGCTTCTTATACAGTAGGCCGGATGCGCTGGTAATCGCAGCATAATCGGTCAAGGTCGGGATACCCTGGATGCTTTCAACCCTGAAACTCGAATCGCTCAGGTCAAACAATGCCGGGATAATTCGGACAGCCACACCTGTTATCTTGCACTTCAGCATATATTTGTTCAGATCAACGGGAGAACCCTTTGGCAATGCAAACATGACCTCATCAATTTGATGCTCTTGCAAGATTGTATCAAAGTCCTCCAGGCGCCCCAGCACAGGGATATTCCCTGCGTGCGGATTGGACTGGCCGTTCACATTCAGGCAGCCGGCTACCTGGTGTCCCCAACTGCGCTGTTTGTTCAGCGCTTCGGCCACGGCTATGACTCTGTCCGCGCTTCCGACCAAAAGGATCTGGCGGCTATTAAATGTTGTCCGCGCACGGCGATCCAGAAAGTAATAGAAAATTATCCTCGTAACGATCAGCGCCGCCATTGCTGTCAGAAAATGCGCAATAAGATATACGCGCGAGAAAGGCTTGATCCCGATCAAGACAACCCCTGCAGAAAGCAGAACAAAACTTAACAGGACAGCAATGAAAAGGGCCTTGATCATAGACCATGTTGAGGAAAAACGCCGTGCAGAATAAAAACCAGTGCTCCCCATGAAGTAGTTGTTGGCAAACATCAGAAACAGAACAAAACCGAGGAAGTCATACCACCCCATAACAAGGCCTTCAGGCGTCGCTTCCAGGCTGATAGAATAACCCATGTATCCGGTGGCAATGAGAATAAGCGCATCTATTACCATCAACACATTGGCTACTATGTAAAATTGTTGGGTGTACATAAGTTATGCGTAACCGTTCACGGTTTACAGTTATCGGTTCACGGTTGAAAAAAGCAGAAGGTAGAGGAGAATTATGGGGTCCTCTGCTTCAAGCGTCACAAGCCATGATCCTCTGCGATGGGTACTTGATTGTTACCTTTATCCAGCGACTTTTGAGCCGCTTCGAGAATTTTTACAACGTAAAGCCCGCTTCTGCCATTGCTGACCGGTTCCTTATTGCTCAGAATGCAGTCGATAAAATGGTTCAGCTCCGTACGAAGCGGTTCGGTGCCTTCGATTTTAGGGATGATGATGTCTCCGTACTTATATGAATAGTGAAACTCGGTGTATGTATCGTAGAGCTTTGGCCCTTCAACTCCCTTGTCATAAATCCTGATCTTCTCCGTGGGCTGGACATCATCGTAGACCATCATCTTCTTGCTGCCCACTACCGTCATTTTTCTGATTTTATCAGGATCGAGCCAACTTGTCTGGATGAAAGCAAGAAGACTGTCAGAAAATTTCATCGTTAATACCGCAACATCTTCAACAGACGGGTTAATATGTGATGCGCCCACGGCGCTCACAGTTTGTGGTTCCTGATCCAAAAGATACAGGACTATTGAAATATCATGAGGGGCCAGATCCCAGAGAACGTTGATGTCCTGCTGAAAAAGCCCGAGGTTCAACCTCTGGGAATTAATGTAATATACTTTTCCCAGTTCACCGGAATCAATGATCTCCTTCATTTTTCGCACTGCCGTTGTGTACACAAAAGTATGACCTACCATCAATTTCCGTTGATGCTTTTCTGAAAGCACAATCAATGCCTTCGCTTCCTTGGCAGAGGCTGTAATCGGCTTTTCAACAAATACGTGCTTTTGAGCGAAGAGCGCCTCTGAAGCAAGTTTGTAATGGGTATGAACCGGGGTTGCGATCGTTACGATGTCGATTTCAGGATCGGCAATAATGTCCCTGTAATCTTTTGTAGTTTCAATAGTGGGATAAAGCCCTTTCATATGTTTCAAACGCGCTTCATCCAGATCCGCCACAAGCACGACGTCACTCCTTCTCAATTGGGTGAAATTTCTGATCAAGTTTGGCCCCCAATGACCGCATCCAATGACACCGACTTTTAACATAGATCTTCTTCCTTGCCGACCATGAGGCCGGGGAATGGTTAATTAGTTTCTCTCTCTAATTACCTTTGCGGGATTTCCCACTACAATCGTATTTGGTGGCACATCCTTCGTGACAACGGCCCCTGCCCCTACCAGAGCCTCCTCACCAATGGTTACCCCACACATGACCGTAGCGTTGGACCCGATAGCAGCCCGTTTCTTTACTATCGTGGGTATGCAGACCCAATCCGCCTCGGTTTTCAAAGAACTACCAGGCGCGACTGCCGAGGGATCGCGGTCGTTGATGAACACCACCCCATGGGAGATCATGACTTCATCCTCAATGGTAACTCCTTCACAAATGAAGGTATGGCTCTGGATCTTGCAACGTTTTCCTATCCTGGCATTCTTCTGAATCTCCACAAAGGCTCCTATCCTGGTTTCATCGCCGATCTCACACCCGTAAAGGTTGACAAAATTATGGATGACCACGTTGTTGCCCAGCTTCACATCCGGGGTGATTATATTTAGACCTTTCATATTTACCTCAAAGCAGAAGGTTAGAAGAGCAGAAGATTAGAAAATCGGAAGATGAGAGCGTAAGGTGATTAGAAACAGAACTTGTCGGCATTCCTTTCCATGGAATTTAACATTGCGATGATTTGTTCATATTCGTCATCGAGATTGTTAAAAGTTGTGTCTTCTACATAGTGACAAGCCTGACTGAATTCCAACCAGCATTGTGTTTCTGATGCTTCCTGCATGGAATCAGTCATTTTGTTTTTAAAAACTGCAATATATCGCCTTTTTCTCCAAGCTTCCGCAATGTTGGCACAAACAGAACGAGAAGCCCTTCTTATCTGGTCTACTAATGAATATTTTTCCTCAGCAGGAAATTCTTTAGTCATCTGAAATATTGCCATTGCTGCCTCAAAAGCACGCCTATAAACTTCCAGATCACGAAAATGCTTTATATCCTTCTTCCTTCTCATCTTCCAATCTTCTCATCTTCTAAATTCTGATATCTTATCACATACATAGCCTATCTGTGCCTCCGTCAACTCCGGAAACATGGGCAAAGACAAAATTCTCTTCGCCGCCTTCTCAGCCACAGGGAAATCTCCTTTCTCATATCCCAGGCCACTGTAAGCCTCTTGCAGATGTAAAGGAACCGGGTAATGCAGTCCCGTCGCAACTCCGTTCTGCTCAAGATAGTGTTGCAATCCATCTCGATCATCCGACTGAATAACATAAAGATGATAAACAGAAGATGTATGCGGCATCTCCTTTGGCGTTTGGATACCATCGACTCCTGCAAGCAGTTCATTATAGAGCAGTGCATTTTGCCGTCTTTTTTTTGTCCATTCATCCAAATATTTCAGTTTGGTAGCAAGCACCGCGCCCTGAAAGCCGTCCATGCGCGCATTCCAGCCTATTATTGAATGATAGTATTTCTTTTGCTGGCCGTGATCACGGAACATTCGAAGTTTTGCAGCCAGTTCAGCATTATTGGTCACAATAGCGCCTGCCTCTCCATAAGCGCCCAAGTTTTTCCCCGGATAAAAACTGAAACATCCTGCATCGCCGATGGAACCCGCACGACGTCCTTTATATTCAGCCCCGTGAGCCTGGCAGGCATCTTCAATCACGGCAAGGCCATACTCTCCAGCCAGCGCCATAATCTCATCCATATTTGCCATTTGACCATACAAATGCACAGGAATTACGGCTTTCAGCCGAGCCCTTTGCTCATAGCTCATAGCGGATAGTGTTTTTTGCAGCTTAGCTGTGTCGATATTGTAGTACTCGTCGCAATCAACAAACAGAGGAAGAGTTCCGGCGAACGACACGGCTTCAGCAGTTGCGATAAACGTATTTACCGGCACAATCACCGCATCCCCATCCCCTATTCCCAAGCCCAGGAGCGCCATCCAGAGAGCATCTGTTCCACTGCCGACTCCGATGGCATGTCCTGTCTGGCAGAACGGGGCGAAAACATTCTCAAACCTCTCCACCTTCCGGCCGCCTGCAAAGGCATTTGTGTCTAAGACCTCCTGCAAAGCTGCGGCAATCTCGTCTTTAATCGGTCTATACTGGGCCGTTAGATTAAGAAATGGAACTTTCACTTATCTATTTCCTGTTTACTTAGTGTTAATCCGTGCCTGAAATATTCTTCAAAATTATCAAGATTGTTTATACAGGTTTTAGGTGATATTTGCGGCCGGTCTTTACAATACCTGCCAGAAAAGTTCTCTTATTCATTTTTTATATTCTTCACAAGTAAATGGCAACACTTTTATTAAGCTGTTATGAGATGCCGCAAAGCGAGAAAGGTACTGCATATTTTCCATGTAGGATCTACCGCGAAACCAGTAATTTATTTGTTGATAAAGCCACTTAAATATCTCCTGTGTCTTCTGATAGACTTCTTTCGGCAAATCATTATCAGTGCCTGCCCCGTAGGTCCGGGAGGTCGTACTGAGGAAATCCGTGTCTAAAAGATATCCTCTGACACGGGTCGCCGATGGCGACACAGGATTTACACGGTTTATTCTTTCCTTTGTCCGTTGTAAGAATTTCGTAAAGCAAATTCTTACAACACCCAAGCCCTTCGGGCAGACCGTGTTAATCCGTGCAATCCGTGTCTAAATACTTTTTCTTTTTTTCCGCCAGTTCATGCAGAATCGAGCACTTTCCTCTTGACCTGAACTGAAGGCCCAAAATTAATCAACAATCCCACTTCAATCCCTGTACCCTTCAGATAATTAACCAACTGAACTTCATGAATCTCATTGATTTCTTTGACAGCTTTTAATTCCAATATGACTTTATCTTCCACCACAATATCACAAACATAATCCCCAACGATTTCAGATTCATAATGTATCTTTAGAGGTCTCTCTTTCTCGGCCCGAATCCCTCTTTTCGTGAGTTCAATCAACAGTGCATTCTGATAGACCTTTTCCAAAAACCCATACCCTAAGATTTTGTGCACGCTATAAGCAGCGTCAATGACTTGATGAGTCAGCTCTTGATACTTCATCATGTAAAGTTTCGACCCCTTCCTTGCAATCTGTGTCTGAACATTTTTTTGACAATCCAGCACTTCTCGTATATAATTTATTTGAAATGTGTACAAAGGATATATCAATGGCTCAGATGGTGGCTGATAGTAGCGCACTCATTTTATTGGCAAAATGTAGTTTATTGGAGATTGTCTGTGACTTGTTTGATGTCATTGTGCCAAAATCCGTGAACATCGAGGTGGCCTCAGAAGATTTGGTCAAAAATTATCCTGATGCCGCCTTGATTTCAGACCTGACGTCAAAAGGAGCAATAAAAGTTCAAAGCCATGGCAGTGACAGGCTTACTCTGCCTATATCGCTTCACAAGGGGGAAGAAGATGCCTTGCTGTTAGCGATAAAACTGGGAAGGTCACTGTTTGCCACGGATGACGGAAAGGCGATCAAGGCCGCAAGGTTCTTTAATGTCCCGTTTATCGTCACTCCTAAGATCGTCGTTGAGTTGTTTAGATTACAGAAAATATCATTCAAGAAGGCACGTGAGTCCCTCGAAAAGCTCAGCAAGATCGGAAGATATTCACCTGAGATCATAGCTGATGCGTTGGTCTCACTAATGGAGGAAAAAAATGGGAAAACCAACAACCATAAGGATACCGGAAGACCTTTTAAATGAGATCGACCGATTTGTTCAGGAGTCGAAGTTGGATCGTTCGGCCTATTTACGAGAAGTTCTACGGAAAGGATTCTCCCTCGACAAGCAAGACCGGTTATTGCTCAAATACGTCAGGAAAGAGTTGAGCCAAATGGAAGTTTGTAAAGAACTGAAATGGGACACATGGGAATTCCTGACCCAATTGAAAGCAAGAAACTTGTACTTGAATGTCGAATTGGAAGACTGGTTAGACGCAGCAGAACTACCATCGTAATGAATCCCCAATCTGCAATTTCCCTATCTAACTCTTCTCTCTGCCTATTCCCTTGAAATCTTTTGGCACGGGTCGCCTGTGCAGCGACACACAGATTACACAGCCCAACACCCAAGCCCTTCGGGCAGAATGCTCAGGTCTTCGTGAAATTAAGCACTTTCCTCGCAACTTGTCCTTCCTCCCGCTCCAGCGGGATGGAATGCCGACCGTGTTAATCCGTGAAATCCGTGTCTGAAACATTCTCCCAAAAAATCTTCCATATTCTCTCAGCCGCCCTTCCATCATTCAAAATTTAAAATCTAAGCTCATCCTTGACGAGTCCAAAAAATTGTGTAATACTATGTATGACCACAAAACAGGAGACTATTTTGCGAATTAATGATTTCGAATGGGATGAGGGCAATGCCTTGCATCTTCAACTTGGTCACGGCATAGCGCCGGAAGAGGCTGAAGAGGTCTTTGCCAACAACCCTTTTTTCAGGCGGACAAAAAAAGGACATTATGCAGTTTTTGGCCCAACATCTGAAGGAAGGTATCTGACTATTGTCTTCGAGCTTAAACCCAAAGGTATTGCTCGACCCATCACTGGCTGGGACATGAAGCGAGCAGAAATTCAATATTACAAGAAACACAGGAGATAAAGATGACAAAACAAAAAGCGCTGCCAAAAAAATGGGTTAAGTACTATGACCAGGAAAATATCCTGGATGAAATCCTGGATGAGTCGGTTACCTTTACTATAGATGAGCGTCTTCGCCAGGATATACTTTCAGGTAAGCGTAAGAGGAAACTTAAAAATATCACTATTAAGCTCGATCCTCTTCATGTTAAAGCAATCAAGAAGCTTGCTACTATGAAGTCTATCCCTTATCAGACATTGGTCAGGCATTGGCTCGCAGAGGATATTAAGAAAGACTTGGACTCGGTCTTAAAATAGTGATCCTTGGATATTCTCTGACACGGGTCGCCTTCGGCAACACAGGATTTACACAGATTATATTTTTCTTCCCGCTCCAGCGGGATGGAATGCCGGCCGTGTTAATCCGTGAAATCCGTGTCTGATATTTTTCTTTTTCAGTTCTTTCCTTTCGCTTTCACCTTTCACCATTCAGTACCTTCCATATCCTCACCTTCTAATCTTCCGACCTTCCTGCCCAGTGAAATTGACGAAGTCACAGCGGAGCGCATTTCACCGGGGTGACATCTGCCCCTTCCCGACATCTGTCTCTACCATTCCAGCATTGTTTGTTATTCCAGCATCGTTCTCTATTCCAGTATTCCAGCATCCCAGCATTATCTTTTATCCCAGCATTCCAGTATTCCAGTATTCCAGCATCCCAGCATTCCAGCATGCCAGTATTATCTTTTATCCCAGCATTATCTCTTATCCCAGCATTGTTTCCAATCTTCTAACCCTCTATCTTTCCCCCCATTCCCTAAACATGAGCCAAGAGCAGAATTGACCCTTATGCTTTTTCGTGATAAAGTGCATCATATATTAAATTATTGACGCCGGTATGATTTGATATTAGTGTTCATAAATAAACAACATACCAAAATAGCGTCATATGGAGTGTTAACATGCCACACCAAGTGCCTTATACCAATATTAAAGAAGATATTCTCCAGCTTTTGGACAAAGTGCTTAGCACGGGCGTTCCAGTGGAAATTGAAAGAAAAGGCAAACGCTTGGTGATTAGCCCTGCCGAAAAGCGTAGAAAATTGGATTGTTTAGAAAAACATCCTGAATTTATCGTTGGAAATCCCGATGATCTTGTTCATATAGACTGGTCTTCTGAGTGGAGTCCGAAATTATGATTTATCTCGATACCCATGTTGTTCTATGGCTGTATCACCGCAAAGGAGAAGGGCTAAGTGGCCGGGTGCGGCAACTGATTGAATATGAGCCCGCAATTCTTATTTCTCCCATTATTTTGTTAGAGCTGGATTACTTACATGAAATTGGGCGCACTACACTCGGTTCAGCGCATGTATTCAAATATCTTCATCAACGAATTGACCTTCAAGTATGCCAAAAATCTTTTATTGATGTAGTCCGGAAAGCATCCCAGTTGTCGTGGACACGAGATCCTTTTGATCGCATTATTACTGCGCAATCGGCAATAGAGCGAAACACCTTGATAACAAAAGACAAGATAATCCAGGATCACTATGAATATGCAGTTTGGTAAACGAAACAGACATCAGGACCTCTGACCTCTATCTTTTCCCTCCCTCTCTGTGATCTCTGTGCCTTTGTGAGAGATTATCTTTTGAATTCCAGCATGCCAGTATTGTCTCTTATCCCAGCATCCCATACACCATGCGCTTTCCGCTCTGCGCCAATACGCTTTTCCCCATTCCCACATGAGTCAAGCGTAGATGACCCCTTATCTGACCCCGAAGGGAACCAGAGGAAGGTAATTGGTCAGTATTTCTCAATAGGTAATTTAAAAGTTCAAGCATTAAGCGAGTCCCCGATCTCCCCACCAACCTCAACGCCAATCAACCTGGAGGAAACCTTATGCGCCATTTGCTTTACCTTAACGTAAAGCAGTTTTCCACCCTCACTTTTGATCTCTTTGGCGATTTTCAAGTTAAAATCTCTTAATTGCAGATCAAATTCCGGCAGGAAAATCACTATGGTCTCTTCTGAAAGAAGATCATCCATCTCAGGATGGTCTAAAACATATTTGCTAAACTCAATGCTGAGTTCAGAATTCCTCGCAAAGAATTGATTGTTCTCTGTTTCCATGTCAAACTCCCAATAAACTTAATTCTGGCTATGCTCAAGTTTATCCCTTTGGTTAATTTGCGAAGCAATGTACTAGGCTCCTTTTAAAAAGTGCTGCTTGTAAATCCTCCAGTTAGACTGAATATCATATTCTGCAAACGTCAGGGCTTCGCTGTAGTCCTCAGTAAACATCGGGGTCTTTCTTCTGAAGTCAGCATGACTGTAAACCGCGATTCCTTCACCACACTAAAAACTCTGGTCTTCTTTGTTTCTCACCTTCTGACTTCCGACCTCCTTGCCCAGTGAAATTGACGAAGTCAAAGCTAAGTTTACCCCGCCTTAGATTTCTTCTGACACGGGTCGCCTTCGGCAACACAGGATTTACACGGCCCAACACCCAAGCCCTTCGGTCAGAATGCTCAGATCTTTTTGAAATTAAGAACTTCCCTTGTAACGTATCCTTACTCCCGCTTCAGCGGGATGGAATGCCGGAGGAATCAAGGTGCCTTGATTCTTTCGGCACTAAAAAACACCGTGTTAATCCGTGAAATCCGTGTCAAATATTTTTCTTTTTCAGTTCTTTCCTTTCGCTTTCACCATTCAGTACCTCCCATCTCCTCACCTTCTAATCTTCCGACCTTCCTGCCCAGTGAAATTTGACGAAGTCACTGGGAAATAGGCCATTTTGCCACAGACACACACAGATGATATTCTTCCTCCCGCTCCAGCGGGATGGAATGCCTGATGAATCAAGATGCCTTGATTCTTTCGGCACTAAAAAACACCATGTTAATCCGTGAAATCCGTGTCAAATATTTTTCTTTTTCACTTCTTTGTCTGTGTCCGTCTGTCTGCCCCGTTAAATCTGCTTCTTTATTTAACCGGGGCCTTGAGCTTCCCTTCCTTCACTGCTCACTGTCCACTGTAATGTTTCTATTGATTACGTACCTGAATCGTGATAAAAATATTTTAAATGGACAAATTAGGAGGTACCAAATCATGCCGGAAATTGCCATAGAACTCACATATGAAAAGATAATCGAGGCTGCTTCCAAGCTAAGTGAAGATGAAAAGGAACATCTATTTTTCTCCCTCAATAAAGATTATGCCAAAGTGTTAGATGAAATGCGGAAAGAAGCGTGGAAAAGCCATCAGCAGGGTGAAAGTGTTCAGTTAAGAGATTTAACATGAAATATGATGTCTACTTAAGCCCACGTGCAAAGAAGCAATATAAGAGATTTGATGCCCATATTAGACACAAAATCAGAACCGAACTATTGGAACTTGAAGAGGATCCATCCGAAAAAGGAAGCCTTCTTCAAGGATTTAGCCCTGGGCTCCGTTATATAAAAATTTTGGTATCGTTCAAAAGTGTTTACATTTAAGAATATTCACTCTTAACGGTTCAGTTACGGTCTCTTTTGGGGGACTTCTATTTGACTTCAGTCATATATGTAATAATCTGTAATCCAATCAAATAAAACGCCTATTTGTTATGTAGATACGGCAATTAAAAAGCTATATCTTGCTGATTTACCGCAGAAAAGTCCCCTGTGCTCCGACGAGCTTCTTGGGGGGCCCATTCTCGCACAGGAAACTTTTCTGCTGTTCCGTAGACATTAACAACAGTTGTATTTGAGCAATGAAGAAATCATAAAAAATCCGCATGTAAACACTTTTGAACGATACTAAAATTTTTCATGCTGCTATCCAATATCGGGCAGTATATGATATGGCAAAAGATAAAAAAGAAGTTTTAGTTATCTTTATAGGTTCACGCGAAAACTTTTATAAAGAACTCAGAAGGTTTTTGGCTTAAGGTTATCTTTGCAGATTTCAAAGTTCTCTTTCTATCTCTAAACGATGACATTTTTAAGTTCTTTATCTGTGTAATCTGCGCAATCTGCGGATCTAAATTCCTTACTCCTCACTCCCTTCAGCCTCCTGAATTCTGTATTCTATCTATGGAACTTTCACTTATCTATCTCCTGTTTTTGCTAATTTATTATTGCTAAGCGATGAAATGTTTTGTTCGCTCGACTTGAGCGAACAAAGAATTGTCTGTGTGCGTCTGTGGCTAATCCAAAATGTCACTGTCCGTCCGTCGCCAAACCAACTGCCCAATTCCGATATGATCAGCCTCCACCCGCTATTCGCAAATCAAAAGCTCGATCATACGCAGCCAGCAGATTTGGGATTGAATATTTCCATGCTAACTTCTCCTCAACTCTCTTACGTCCAAACTCTCCCATCTCCTGCCTCTCCTTTGGGTAATCAAGCAACCAAAGGATTTTTTCTGCAAAATCTTCTATGCTATTGTTAACAGCATACAAAGAGGCCTTCTGTGCTGAAAATCGTCCCTCTCTCAAATCGAATTGGACGATCGGCTTACCTATCGCCATATATTCCATGATTTTTATCATAGTGGACATATCATTCATTTTATTGGGTCTATCCGGATTGACGCACACATCTGCCGTGGAAAGAATTTCAAGCAACTCCTGGTCGGGAATTCTTCCAGTGAAATTAAACATATCGTCAAGAGCCATTCTGCGCTTCATTGCCTTGAGTTCTTCTAATCCTGGCCCTCCGCCAATGCAGGTAAAATGGACATCATTCCTGCCCTTTTTTTTAATATATAAAGCTGCCTCAAGCAGGATATCCAAGCCTTCCTGGACACTCATAGTGCCTACATAACCAACAAGATATTTTTTTCCATACTTGAGTTCAGGAATTGCTTTTACCGGTTTAAAAGTATCAATGTCCGGCCCGTTCCTTACGGTAAATACATGCGAATCCGGCACCGCCCCTCTGGTAATAGCAATATCCCGGTATGTGTTATTGGTAGACATGACGACATCGCTCAACTTAAAGGTCATTTTTTCCAGCCACACCTGAATTCTGTACAGTAAATCCTTTCTGCCGAATTTGGCATAGTAGAGTTCAGGGTTTACATCATGGTGGTCAAAAATATATTTGACCCTGAATAGTTTAAAGAAGAGAGCGATAATAAAAATATTGTCAGGGGGATTGCAGCCCTGGATTATGTTAAATCGGTGTTTGAAAAAAATTTTCCAGGAAAGGATAAACTCCCAGAATAATGCCGAAGAATATTCAACAAGGTAACCTATTGCACCATTACCTTCTTTGGGCATAGGATGGCGATAAACATGAACTCCTTTAATACATTCATATTTCTCTTCATACCCTTTACCTTTTGGACATATGACAAATACTTCGCAACCATTTTCCGTCAGTGCACATGCCTCCTTCCATACCCTCGTATCAAAAGGCACTGGAAGGTTTTCAACTATTATCAATATCCTTTTTTTTTTCACACGTTATCCTGGAAACCTGTCAGCCTCTGATATAACCCACTTAAGGCGCAGAACATTGTGGCCTGCCCCCAATGTAACGTGGGAGTCTTGTTTACAAGCCACTTATTGTATTTTCTGAAATAATAATACCCTGAACCATCCTGCATATTATCGATTGTCCAATTCGCGACCTTTTTTGCCAGTTCTAAAGCGGCCGGGTCATAGTCCGAAAAAAACACCAAGGTATCAATTGCCTGTGAAGCGCATTGAATATCCAATGGAAAGGTCTTGAAGTCGTAATACTTCGGTGTACCGTCATCAAGGAAAAATGAGTCTTTCCAATAACCAAATCCTTTTTCCATCTTTTCCTGATGCCGCCCATCACCAGTTGCTGTGATATAGTATTTGATAGAGTCAAGCACATAAGCAGTATGAAAATTATCCACCCAATGCAGGTTTGATGCCTCCCCATAATACCAGGAATGGTTTTCTCTCTGGCACTTCACTGTGTAATTAATGGCTTTTTCAGCTAACTCGTAATATTTTTCATTGCCGTTATGCTTATAGATCCTGGCCAGGAAACTCGCCCCTAATGTGTTTGCATTATGTACCTGCTTGTTATCTATTGGAATATAACTGATGCAAATATCTTCTCCATCCTGATACCTGGCCAAGTCCTTGCTAATATGTTCACAGGCACTTTCTGCAATCTTTAAATATTTTGTATCGTTAAAATGCTCATAGGCATCCAAGAAAGCGTACCCAATAAGTGAAACCCAAACGATTGTAGGCACTCCTTTGGGAAGATAAAAAACCCTTGACTGGTAGTCAAAATGGTTACCCCAGCATGCACCGGAATAGCCCTGGCTTTGGTTATCGATCAGCCAGTCGAGGCAAAACTTTGCTTTTTGGGCATATTCTTCTTTTCCGGATGCCTTATTAAGCCGTATGTAGGCCCTGGCAATAAAGCCCATTCCTTTGGAAGAGTGGTTTTTTTCTATACCAACAAACGGTCGCAGGTTTATTGGAAATCTCCGTATTCCCTGCTGAAGAGCTATTCGGAGGAATTTGTTATTGAGAGTAAGAGGTCTCAGGAGTTTGGAGTCTAAACCATCAAACGGATCATAAGCTTTATAATTATTTTTTTCCAACCAGTGATCAAGTTTGAGTATTGATTTAAAAATTTTATCTTTCACCAGCAGATACCGTCATACTTTCTATCGCTGCTTTGGGTCTCAGTGATACGAACTATATCCACGACAACCTGTTCTGGATTGACTTGATCAAGAATCGTCCGGAACTCGGGATCGCCATTGCCTATCACAAGGGTATCAGCATATGATAGCACTTCGTCAAGGCTTTCTACCATCAGCTTGGATATGTGGGGAATGTGATTGAGTATGTAATCCCTGTTGGCGCCCACCAAACTTGCAAGATTCACATTTCGGTCGTAAAGTCGAAGATCGTAACCTTTGCCAATCAGACGCTCGATTACCTCTACAATAGGACTTTCTCTCAAGTCGTCTGTACCCGCCTTGAAACTGAATCCCAGAACCCCCACCTTTTTGTTGCCTTTTTCCATGACCATCTGGATGCCGCGTTCTATCTGGCGTCGATTACTTGGAAGGATAGCGTTCAAGATCGGGAGATCAAGATCCATCCTCCGAGCCTTATAGGTTAAGGCGCGGAGATCCTTAGGCAGGCAAGATCCGCCAAAGGCAAAACCGGGTTTCAGGTAAGAACTAGAAATATTCAGCTTGGTGTCTTGACAAAAGATGTCCATTACCCGGTGTCCATCAATTCCGAGGGTCTTGCAGATGTTTCCCATCTCATTTGCAAAACCGATCTTAAGGGCATGCCAGGCGTTATCAACGTATTTGATCATCTCGGCTGTCTCCAGATCAGTATGGACTGTCACCGCGTCCATTTTTTCATACAGAGATGCCAAAAGATCACCGCTCAACTTGTCTGTTTCTCCAATAACTGTCTTGGGTGGATGGTGGAAATCATAGACCGCGGTTCCTTCACGCAGAAATTCAGGATTGTTGCAAACCCCAAAATCTTTTCCGACTTTCTTGCCTGAACACTTTTCCAATGTGGGCATAACCACTGTTCGCATGGTCCCAGGCAGTATGGTGCTCCGAATTACAACCACATGGCGAACTCTTTTGTCCTTAATGGCCAATCCAATCTTTTCACAAACACGTCGCACATATTTCAGGTCCAGGCTGCCGTTCAACTGACTTGGAGTGCCCACGCACACAAAAGAAATTTCGGTTTCGTTTACCGCTTCAGTCGCATTGCTCGTAGCACACAAGCGTCCAGCCTGAACCACCTCCTCAATGATCTCTCCGATATCCTTTTCAATAATCGGGGTGCGCCCCTGGTTGATCAGATCCACTTTGGCTTGGACCGGATCCACACCAATGACTTTGTGACCATCTTTGGCGAAACATCCTGCCGATACCGTCCCAACATAGCCGAGACCGAAAATGCTAATCTTCAATTGGAGACTCCTTATGAATGGCGGCCCTTTATTAGTTCCACTTCGATAATATTTCAGGGGCTAAGAATATTACCTGCAAAAGACGGGTAAAGCCTTCGAAAATCTTTCTCGTTGAGTGTCAGTACACGATCAACCTCTGCTTTCAGAGCAACAAACAGGATTAAAGCGTCATAGGTGGCGCCACATGTTCCTCTGTCTGCTCCGCTTTTTATGTGTTGCAACCAGGGCAGAGCGCGCTTATGCACAGGATGTGCTTCCACTATCCCAGCTATCAACACCGATGTATCCAGCAAAATTCTTATGAATCCACTCGCTGTGAGAGTTCCAGCACACAATGATCGCGCTCATACCTGGTAACATCTGCCAGATCACCGACTGGTTTTGCTCTGACAACCAGTACGCCCTGCTTGTCAATTATTAGCGGGAACTCTGCGTGGTTACTTAAACACACCTGTCCATCACTTCCTTCTTCTACCATCAATGTCATCCATGGCATCAACTTGAGACGACTTTGAAGCTCTCGCGGTATTACTATACGCTCCCGATTGTCCAATGATACTTCAATTACTTGACTCATTTCTAACTCTCAGTCACTTTAGAAAAGGAATTGCACAATCCAAACGCAAAAACACTGTCGACACGTCGTGGCTCCCTCTCAGTGCTCACATGTACGGCGTATCCAAATTGAAGCCATATTTGGCGCAATCCAATAAGCTCTATATTGTAAAATAACCGATGCCATGTGCAAGTAGAATTCCAGGAAAGGATTCGGTTTCTTGCGAATTCGCTTCGATGGATTCCGCCCATACGGAAGGTAATGCGGGTAAAAGGCTCGAAATTCCTCAACTGAGGAAAAGGTGCCGATCTTCGTGTCTGGCTGAAATTTCTTGGAAAGGGACAAGAGATCGCAGGGAGAGAGGAAATAGTTTCCATCATCCAGAGATTCTCTGTTAAATAAACGAGCATATGTAGTACGAAGATTTTGGGGCATCCAGTGAGCGAAAGGCAACCGAGTATCATGTGCCACAATAGGAAATATTCTGTTAGGCGTTGTGATAATTACACAAGACCGCGCTGCACGTGCAATGCCTCGAATCGCATGTTTCACGTTGTTCTTGCCTATATGCTCCAATACTTCAACAGCGGCAAACAGGTCAACTTCGTCAGTACCCAATCCGTTTTCCTGTATCTTTCTGCAAAGAAAATCACACCTTTCAGAGACACCCGCTATCTTTGTGATCTTTTTTGCCGCTGCCAAACGCTTTTCGTCGGGTTCTATCAGAATAGCCTGCTTACCGCCGGAAAAGAGAAACGCTAATGACAGCCAGCCATACCCAGCTCCGCCATCAGCCATTACGGTTTTTGTTATATTGACACGCTTTGAGATAGGTTTTACATACTTTCGGACAAAAAAGTCGACTGTTTTGTTTGGGTCCAGATCAGAGTAGATACTCTGCCTATAATGCTCAACACTGTGAATACAGGCGATCTTGCTTGAAGAAAAATAGTTCATTGCAAACACATTTTTTTTCTTAGTAAATATTTCATCAATATCATGGGACCCTTACACTCAGAAACCATTCCAAAGCGGATGTCTGACAAAAGTCTCTTGCTGTCCGTGGTTAGTTTCTGGCCCGTATCCATTCGCCGGCCCGTTTTCCGGCCTGAATTATACCTATTTTACATTTTTCAATGGAAATGCTGTCGCTTTGGATTCCTGATGGAAAAGCGCGTATTATCTTGTCAAAAAATTCTCTACTGCGCTCAGAGTCCAACAACACAACGCCAAACAATCCAACAACCGCCTTGCCCATTTCCTGAGCCTTAGTAGCTATGACGCAACTCGCCTTTCCGTGTAAGCTTGTCTTGTCCAGCCTACCCTCACCCGTAATAACCAAGTCCGAAGCATTGAGTTTTTCCTCAAAGTCAATCTCTCTCAGCACCAAATCTATTCCCAGTTCCAATCTTCCTCCAAGAAAGGCTGCGAGACCTGCGCCCAGGCCGCCAGCCGCCCCGGCAAACTCCACATCAAAATTCTTACCAAACGTTCTATGCAATACAATGGACCAATTCCTCAAACCCTCATCGATAAATTCTATTTGTTCAGGGGTAGCACCTTTTTGCGGACCAAATATGGCTGCTTGTCCCTGCGGACCCAGTAGTTTAGTCCTCACATCGGCAGCGATAGACACATTTACAGAGTGCACTCTCCGAAGCTGATTTCCCATATCGATCTTGGCAACTCTATGCAAGCTTAACACATTGAAACCTTTATTGTTTTCCGGGCTCAATTCAATGCCTTCTGTATCATAAAAGCGAGCGCCAAGTGCCTGAGCCATGCCCATACCACCGTCGCTCACAATACTGCCTCCCAATCCGACGATTATGTGGCGGCAGTTCCGGTCAAGCACGCAATGAATCATTTCTCCTGTTCCAAAAGATGTTGCCAGCATTGTATCCCGCTCATGAGGAGCCAAAACAGCGGAACCGGAAGCCTCGGCAATCTCGATAACCGCTGTTCTTTCAGCATCGTTGAACATTCCGATTTTAGCCAACCGTGGCCGGAATAATGGATCGTGAACTTTGCATGAGATGACTTGTCCCCCCTGTGCGGTCAGAATGGCTTCAATCGTCCCCTCTCCCCCGTCACCTATGGGAAGTACGTTGATATTGAAATCCGATGAAACCTCTCTTAATCCACACTTAATCCATTCTCCTACCTGCTGGGATGACGCAAAATCTTTATGTGAATCGGTGGAAATTAGAATATTCATAGGTATTATTTGTTGTCTGTGTCAATCTGCGTGGGTCTGTGGCGCACTAAATCTCCTCAACCGCCCATTCACCAAAGTCCTCCAGCGCAACTGCTGGGATACCCATCTCATATATCTGCTTTTTCTCGCTTTCCATGGAATATCCCCATGAAGCAAAAAAAACCGATATACCCATATCTTTTGCTGTCAGCAAATTACTCAGGTTGTCATCCAAAAAAATGATATTGGAAAACCTGATTGAATGTCTTTGGCTTAATTGATGAAAAAGAGCGTCTTTGTCCATCCCCGAATCAGAACCCAATATTTTACCATCAGCTACAGACATTTCGTTATATCCTAAAATAGCCTTTATTGCCCATGCGTTTTTGGAAGAGACTATAAATACATTTTCTTTATCAAGTATCTTGAATAAAGCTTTTTTCATTCCGTCGTATAAAGGATTATACCGGAACCATGATTTTGCGTCCTTATCTAACCATACCTTTCTCTCTGCATAAAAAATAGAATTGAATTCCTCCAACTTGTGATCCGTCACCCTTGCCTGCTCCCTGATACTTTTTCTTGGATCTATAGACTGATGTTTCCTGATCAGGAGCCATAACGCATAATATTCTTTTGCCACCCTCACAAGAGGACGAAACCTCCTAAATGTTTCGACCTCTGTTTGTGCTATTTGCTCAAGCTTATAAAGCCTCTTAGCAAGCGTTTCTCCAACTATGTTAAAGGAATTGTACGAATTGATGAGACATTCAAGCAGCGAATTACAGATGACACCGTCAAAATCCAATGCCAGAATTTTCATTTGCAAACAAGTGAGAACAGAAGTTCAAAAAAAATAGTCTGTGCGGGTCTGTGCGGGTCTCCTGCCAACTGCTTAGTGCGACGAATTACACCCATTGTGATCCCAGATACCTCACAAGGTCAACAACTCTTGAGCTGTATCCCCATTCATTATCATACCAGAGGATCATTTTCAGGTAATTGGCATCATTCATCATTGTCCATCTATGATCAATATTGGAAGAACAATCAGACGCAATGAAATCAGCAGAAACAAGACCTTCATCGTGATTGCGGAAAATCTTTAGGTCCTGTTTCTTCTCCTCCTGTTCGAAAATTTCCTTGATTGTGTCCACTTCAGCATCTTTATTCAATTTGACGGAAATATCTGCTGAACCAACGATAAGTGTGGGCACTCGAAATGACAAACACAAGAACTTCCCTGTAAGTTGTTTGAGGACCTTGCAGGAAGCCGATATGGCCGATGTGGTTTTCGGTATAAGGGAGTTAGTGCTTGCTCTGCCTAACGCATAATAATCATGAATCTTTCCGGGTGTGGCATAGGAAATTGAAGGTCCATCAAGGAGATTCTGATAACCAAGCCATGGGTGCAAAGTGGTCAAAAAGCCGTGATCTATGCCAAATTCCCTATCCAGGACATTGGCTACCGGACAGAAGGCGTTCGCATCGCAGATGCTACTGGAGATCAGAAAATCGGTTTCTTTCTCTATGCTGTTTTCGTTGACGCCCATAATAATTGTTTTGTCGAGCTCCTCTTCCTTTGGCGAGTTCGTCACAATACAATGTTTGATACCCCTGGATTTTAACTTCCTGGCGCTCAAGAGATTTCTGTGAATACCTGATGAATCTACAACAATATCAACCCCGACATCTTGCCAGGGAACTTGAGCAATGTCTTCCTTATGAAAAAGCCTTGTCTTTTTTTCATCAACATTCAAATTCTCTTCATCAGCACTGACAGCATTTCTCAGTCTCCCGTAGGTTGAATCATACTTCAACAGATAGGCTATATTTTGATTATCAGGATTAACATCATTGATTGCCACAATCTCAAGATCCTTATGCTTTAGGCAAATTCTGTAAACAGCCCTGCCAATCCTGCCAAACCCATTGATTGCCATTCTTACATTCATATGGTTACCCCTTTCATTATATTTTCACCCCTTTTCACCCAGAACCTTCCGTGCGTATGCTAAATCTTCCGGCGTATCGATTTCGGCCCAGAACTCCCCGTCCGTACTAACTGCCTTAAAGGGTACTTGATCAAGCACATCCGCGATGATAGAAAAGAACCAGCGGTTTCTGTGACCACTGTTAACAACCGAATCGAGATGAGTTAGAACCGCTTTGGCGCCGCCGGCCGAAAAACACGCCATACCAATCGTCTTGCCGTGCGCCCTGTCGTATGGTATTGTTTTGCTCATTTCCACAATAACGCCATCCTCATCAATACACACTTTTTCCTGGTCATCGGTTGGCTTAAGATCAAAATCGACTACAATTGAATTGTCATTCCCTTCGCTTAATATATTTCCGAGGATGCCATGAGAAAACAAGAGATCGCAATTCAAGTGCAGCCAGCCATTTTCCAACCCCTTTCTGGCAAGGTACAACGAATATGAGCTGTTTGAGTGGTTATAAGCTTCGTTAACAACATACGTTGCACGATCTTTCAGAAGACTTCGCACCATACCTCCCTTGTACCCTATAACCACAGCCACATCGTTGATTCCGAATTGATTCAGAATCTCTATTTGCATCTCAATGACAGTCTTATCTCCGATCTTAAGGAGACATTTGGGAAGCGAATTTGTTACCATCCCCAATCGCGTTCCCATGCCAGCGGCAAGAATAATAGCTTTCATGTATCTGTTCGTCCGTGTGTGTCTGTGGTCAATTTATTAATTCCTTTAGCTGATTTACCTTCTCCGCCCAAGTTTCTCCAGACATCCTTTCTTGTCTATCCCTCCTAAGCTGAATAGAATCTTCCTTGATGGCAATGTTCAAAAGTTTATTAAACTCTTCATAGTTTGATGCCAGATACATAATATCCCCATAGGGCTCGGCCTCTTTAATATTAATGGAAACAACCGGAAGGCCCGCTGCCAAGTATTCTTTGAGTTTTATGGGATTACAGTATCGGATCCATTCAGAATTATTGAACGGCATTAAGGCAACATCGAATTTGGATAGATACCGTGGTAATTCATTAAAATGCTTCTGACCAAGAAAATAGGCGTTTTCATACTCATTCAAATAGCTGATGTTATTACTTAGGTTCCCAACGAAGATAAATGTCTTTTTCGAGTTTTTCTTAAGTAGATATACAAGAAGGTCAGGGTCAACAGTCTTCGCATCTATCGCACCCATGAACCCAACAATAGGTTTTCTCAAATCTTTCATGTCATCGGGCCAATTCAATGTATTCTCATTGGCTCTTGAGAAGTGTTCGTAGTTCACTCCATGTGTAATCACCTTGGTTTTCCCATACATTCCGTTATAGTACTTAAATAAAGCATGGCTGACGCAGACAATAACATCCGCACGTTTGGCCATCTTTCTATCTGCCTCAATTACTGCCTCTTTGTTCGGAAGCTTCTTGCTATCATATTTGTCTGTGACGAAATAAATTAATTTGAAGCAGTTGGAGGGCACCCCACCGCTTTGAAACATGGGATTGGCCACGATACAAATTGGGTGCTCCAATCCAGCCATCCTTAATCCGAGCTCTATTTGCCATTGCAGGATGAGTTTATTCAGAGCAACGATGCCCGGATTGCTAAAACTCGGGATAGACACTGGACTGAGGACATGAAGACTTGTCCCCACCTTTCTGAAAAATGTTATATAACTCTTAACTTTTCTTGTGAGCTTCGCGAAAAAATCCCTTTCTTTCTGGCTAGGCATTCCAAAAGAGATAGAATTCACAAAAAGCACTTTGTGGTCCTTGGCAAATTCCTTGGCAATCTGGATGGGCGATGTTGGGTTGTGATACCACCAGTCATTATTCGACATAACAATGACCGACCTCATGACACCGCCCCTCTGGCTTCACCCTCGGTCTTATGCTTTGAAACAAAGATGTACGACGACATGGAAATCATGAAAAGCAGCAACACAGGGTAATCTGATGGGCGCACAGTGATTCCATAGAGTCCTGTCGCCACAAAAAGTGCTACTGCAATGCCACCCAGAGCCCGTTCTTCTCTGACCGGATGCTCTCTCATGCATTTTACGGCCTCTTTGGCACAAAGCCCTATAAAGCAGTAGAAAAGGGCGAAACCAACGAATCCTGTTTCCAAAAGAACCTTGATGTAATCATTATGAGCGTCATTAATGACATGGCCATGGATTACAGGAACGGCGCCATATCCTATAAGCCATTTATGAACAGGGCCATTAAAAAAGTATCGGAACATTTGTATCCAGCCTCCCAATCGGTTATGACCAAGTTTCTCATAGCTGCCCGTTTCTATGCTTGTGATTGTATGTTCGAAGATCCCTGAGAGCGTCTCTGCCACCAGCATAGCGACTATTACAAATATTCCAATGAAGAGAATGAGCTTACCGGTTTTTTTTTGAAAAAAAAAGTAAGCCATGATCAGGGCAAATAAAGCGATATACCCGCTCCTAAGGTATGTATAGTAAATGACTGGCAGCCAAAATGCAAAAGATCCCCATGAAACTATTTTAACCCATAATCGGTCAGACACATCGGTTAGGTAAAAGATAAAGGCAAGCCCAATAATAACAAAATTAATGTAATCTCTTGGGCCAAAATAGCCGCACGTGACCCTTTTTACTATTTGTCTACCGATAGCTGTATGGTAAGTGTAAGGAACGATATGTATCATTTGAAGGTATCCAATAACGGTAATCAAGTTGATTACAACCAGATAAATGACCATATTTTTTACTCTATTTTGGGGCTCATAGAAAAATACATATCCCCCAAAGAATATAGGTACCAATATTATTGACTTGAGAACATCTGGCAATGCTTGCATCGAAGGGTTATTAGCCGCTGTCGAAAGGCAAACCCAGGTTACGTATAGGATTACAAGGGCAAGCGTCAGATAATACCCTTTGCTCTTTTCTACTTTCTTTGTGAACAAAACATACAGGCCAAGGATTCCGAGAAACAGGATAGTGGTTACGCTTTGAAGGTTTATTCCCGCAATTCTATACTTGTAACCCAGGTTAATAATGGGCTTTAGCTGATACAAAAATATTCCTACCGGGGCAAAGTTGCCCGTTACTCTCATAATCACGCAAGCAATCAGCAGAACAAATAGTCCTCCCGCAGTATAAAATCCAAAGCTCGTTGCGAACACTTGTTCAAAAAAGCCCATTCAGACCACCTGCCTTATTGAGATCCATTCTTTACTGTCTTCAAAATTCCTTAAAATGAGCACCAAGGATTTTCTTGTTGTTCCGATATCTTTCGAAATCGCTCCTCACTAAGTTATATACCATAACTAAAAAGATCTGGAATACCTTACGTAGCCAGAAAAGCCTGTATGTTAGATAGGAATGATTTTTCTTCAAATAGTAATACTTGCTCTTATAGCCGTGATACAGGCCAAAATAACTTTGCTCTTCGGCTGTGCTTTGGCCCCTGATATGAATTATTCTGAAATGGGGATAGTATACAACTCTGTATCCAAAATTATGTGCTTGAAGACAGAAATCGGTCTCTTCACCGTAGAAAAAGAAATCTTCATCAAGACCGCCTATTTTATCTATAACATTTCTTTTTATCAAGAGTGCGGCTCCGATGGCATAATCTATATCAGATGGCTCTGTCATTTTGTGTACATTATGTATATGCAGAAACCGACCGGCGAAATCGGGGAGTCTGCTCAGAATTCTGTCAGGTGGTTCATAATTTGTCCTGAAAAACGAGAAGAACTTGCGGCAGCTATTTTGAATACTGGCGTCGACGTTCAAAAGCCGGGGGGCAAGAATCCCTATTGTGGAATCTGACCAGAAATGATTGAGCATTGCCCTCATGCCAGACTCGATGAAGACAGTATCAGAATTCAGCATCAGGATCGATTTTCCTCTCGCCAGCTTAAATCCCTGATTGTTAGCCTTCGCAAATCCATAATTTTCATTGTTGCGGATTAGCTTTACTTGGGGGAAAGATTGTTCCACCGCCTCAGGGCTGCCATCCGCAGAAGCATTGTCAACTACAATGATCTCA
>JAJSZT010000027.1 GCA_030272815.1 Deltaproteobacteria bacterium | reverse complement strand
AAAGGCATGATAGAAACTGGTTTTCTGCTGTTTCCAATCACGCCTTCACTTTTCCCGCCTCTGCGGAAACCGTAAGACATTCTTTTACTTTTTTAATTCTAATAGTTCGGCCACTAAGGCACAAAGACACCAGGATTATAATATAATTCTCTTGATGCTGTTTTTAATAAGAGGCACGTTAAAATTGATAAGAAAACCAAATGGTTTAATGATTGTTATTTCATGGTTTCATATAAACAAAATCATAATTAGAATAAACAAAATAAGTTAGATAGTTCTAACTTAACATAGCAAAAACTCTTGTCAAGCTTTTTTTTTGATGATTTTGTAAAAAACTTTTAATTCATCCTCATCCCTGCCGCGACCCTTTCCGCGGTGTTGTCACTTGCAAAGGCAAGCCGGTGCCTGACGCTGAGATCGAAGTAGGGTACTTGATGTTGAAGGAAATACCTTTGGTTTTTTTATTCGATTTTTAAAATAATTTGAAGAGCGGAGCGACATCATTATTCGACGTTCAATGTTCGATGTTGGACGTTCATCTTTTAATAGAAGCTTGAAAGCTCAAAGCAACCAGTAACCAGTAACCAGCAACGAGCAATTATGGCACGATTTGATAAATTCGGTGAATTTCTTCTTGAAAAAAATGTTGTTACACGCAAGGCGCTGTCCGGGCTGCTTGCCTCCCAGCGGCTGGTCAGGGACAAGATCGGAACCATTGCTGTAAAAGAAGGCTTCTTAACTGAAGAGGAACTGGCCGGTTATTTGTCGGAATTTCTGGGTATTCCGCTCTTCAAGCATGAAGTGGAAACCATTGAAAAGGGGATTATCAACACAATCCCAAAAAAAATGGCATTAAAGGCAGAGGTTCTTCCTGTGGGGACGGGTGAAAAAGGAGAGCTTTTGCTGGTATGCGCAGGCCCTGTGCAAATGGCTTTGCTCCAGAACATATCGAGATTGGCCAACAGACAGGTGAAGCTTGTTCTCACCACATCCACAAAACTCAAGAAGATGCAAAACCTCTTCTACACCATGGAGTACGATACATCCATAAATCTGAATGACAAGATCGAAGTGGAGGGTATCGGTTTTGCCATAGAGTTGTTAGAAAAGCTCATGCTTCGAGCCATCAACAAGGGGGCATCGGATATTCACGTAGAGCCCGGGAGGAACGAACTCATTATCCGGTTCAGAGTGGACGGCATGATGATAAAGACGGAAACACTCCCCTACGACCTGTGCAGCAAGCTCGTATCGAGAATAAAGGTAATGGCCGGCCTCGACATTGCCGAGAGGAGAAAACCGCAGGACGGGGCTTTTTACTTTAAGCCCCAGACTCTTGATGTGAATATCGAAGGGGTAAATGTCCGGGTATCGGTTATCCCTGCTGTCCATGGAGAAAAAGCAGTGCTCAGGCTGCTGCCGCCCCATGATGAGGCCATTTATCTTGATTCGCTTGGCATGCAGCCGGAGTTGCTCGAAAGTTTCAAGAAATATCTGAAATCACCCCATGGCATCATGCTGGCAACAGGCCCTACCGGTTCCGGCAAATCAACTACCCTGTATGGCTCTATGCAGATGCTCCGTTCCGAAACCACCAATATTACCACCATTGAAGACCCTGTGGAACTGACGATAAGAGGCATAACCCAGACCCAGGTCGATTCAGGTGAGAATATCACCTTTGCAAAGGCCCTGCGTGCTATTTTGCGGCAGGACCCGGATATTATCATGGTCGGCGAGATCCGGGACATAGATACTCTGAAGGTATCCCTGCGGGCTGCAATCACCGGACACCTTGTTCTTTCCACCCTCCATACCAACGATGCGCCCAGCGCCTTCAGCAGGCTCATGGATATGGGGGCCGAGCCCTTTCTGGTGGCCGCATCCGTTCGTGCTGTGCTGGCTCAGAGATTGATCAGGGTGGTGTGCTCTTATTGCAGCGAATGGACCGATATTAGCGATGCAGAGCTTTCAATGCTCGGGATTAACGGCGCGGAGAGGTTCAAGGTCAAACGGGGGAAAGGATGTGATTTTTGCAATAACAAGGGGTACAGGGGGCGGATCGGCATCTATGAGCTTCTCTGTGTGGATGAGGCTATAAAGAAGATGGTTATGGAGGAAGCAAATTTTGAGGAGATTCGTAATTTTGCCAGAAAAGATAAAGGTTTTAAAACCCTGAGGGAGGATGGGATATCAAAGGTAAGGAAAGGGATCACAACCCCTGAAGAGATCATGCGGGTGACGATGGATTGAAAAAGATGAACATCGAACATCGAACGTCCAACATCGAATGTTGAATGGAAAAAGATGAAAGAAGAGATGAACATCGAATCCGCCAAAGGGCTCTGGCGGAAATGTTGAATGTTCGGCATTGGTTTTTTTATTTGATTTTAGAATAATTTGAAGAGCGGAGCGACATCATTATTCGATGTTCGACGTTGGACGTTCGATGTTGGACGTTCATCTTTTAATAGAAGCAACCAGCAACGAGAACCTATGCCGATTTACAAATATACAGCTATTGATGCGGACGGGAAAAAAGTAAAGGCGACTGTTGCAGCGGCCGACAAGGCCAGAGCTGCGAGCCAGGTTACGGCTAAAGGGCATTCACTGATTGAGATAAGCGAGAGCTTTGAGGGTAAGGTTGAGGGTTTTGAGGCCGCACCCGCCGACTTTTTGACCATGATAAGCCGGGTCAGGACAAAGGATGTTATTCTCTTTTTTCGCATGCTCTCCTCTCTTATTTCATCTAACGTAACCATAACAGAGTCCATGGATATCCTGCACGGGCAGACAGAGAATAGAAAACTGAGAAAGATACTCTTTGAGGTCAAGATGAAGATTGAAGGGGGTATACCCTTAAGTGACGCGTTTGCCGGTTATCCCAGGGTGTTTCCGGAAATGACGGTCAACATGGTGCGTGCAGGGGAGCTGGGGGGTATCCTCGATGTTGTTCTTGAAAGGATTTCCGACTACCTGGAAAGCAAGGCAGCCTTGAGATCGAAGATGATCTTGAGTTTTATTTATCCGTCCGTAGTGCTGGTGGTTGGTGTGGGTGTGGTAATCTTTCTGGTGGTATTCGTGATCCCCAAGTTTACCTCATTGCTGGGTGGGGGGAGTTTACCATGGAATACCCAGTTTTTGCTTGATACTGCAGATTTTTTAACGGCCAATGCCATTCCTATCATCATAAGTGTTGTAGGCTTCATAGCAGTGATAATCATCCTGATGCTCGTGCCTGAGTCGAGGTTTTATGTGGACAGGTACAGGGTATTGATCCCCGTGATAGGCCCTGTCTTTCGATTCGGGGTGATCGTGCAGTTTGCAAAGACCTTTTCCGTACTTCTCGAAAGCGGGATTCCCTTGATTGAAGCTTTAAGGGCAACCAGTGGAACCATCTCAAACCTGGCCGTAAAGAGGGTAATAGAAGGAATGATTTCCAGGGTTCTGGCAGGGGAACCCCTTTCTGCGGCTGTTATCGGGGAAGGTACGTTTACTCCAATGGTAGGCGCGATGGTGAAAATCGGCGAGCACTCCGGACTTCTGGACAAAGCCATGATAACGGTTGCAGATCTTCATGAAAAAGCCCTTGCAAACAAGATTGCAAGGATGAGCGCCATGATTGAGCCCGTGCTTATTATTGTTTTGGGCAGTATTGTCGGATTTGTGGCCTGGGGCTTGATTGCAGGAATGCTGTCCATGTATGGGAAGGCGTGATAAAGACAGAGGTCGGAAGTCAGAGGTGAAAGCTGAAAGGTCGTCGGGTGGCATGGACAAACTTGTTTGTCCGTGTCTGGAATGCTGGAAGAAATACAAATGCTGGAATTGAGGGATTGGGGACTTGAGAGCTCCCTGAGCGATTATGATCATTCACAGTATAACTCTGGAGGAAGTAGAAAATATGAAAAAATTGGCGGTTGTAATTATGTTCCTGATTTTTTGTTGCGGTTGCTCGTCCGAGAAAGCGGAAAATACGATTGCCCGGTTCGAGGGTGGAAATATTACAAAAGAGGATCTGGCTGCCCATTATAAAAAACTGAAGATGGAAAGCAGGTACAGGAATAATCCCGAACAATTGACCCCTGAATTTGTTTTTAACCATGCTCTGAATATGGAAATGATTATCGCCAGGGGCCTGAAGGAGAATCTGCATCTGGATCCGTGGATCAGGCAGGAGATTCACGGCTTTATGTCCGATCTGTTTCTCAAAGTAATGCAGGACAGACTTGTCCCTGAGATAGATAAGGAAAATATTACCGAAGAAGAGATGAGGCAGTTTTACGAGGAGCATAAAGAGAACTATCTAAAAAAGGCGCTTTACAGTATAAAGATGGTGAAAATTAATGACAAGGAAAAGGCGGAGTCTATTGTGTCTGAGATAAGGGAAAGCCGGATTGCATTTGAAGACGCGGCAAGAAAGTACTCAACAGATGAAAAATCCAAGGAAAATGATGGCTTTATCGGAACAAGAAGTCTTAACAAATTTCGTGGCAACTGGCGGCCGGCGATTGAGAACTTAAAATTAAATGTAGTGTCTGATCCGGTGAAGATTGATGAGGATTACTATATCTTTAAACTTATCAAAAAAATCGAGCCCTATCAGTACACCTATGAAGAAAAAGGCGCTTACATAAAAAATGATGTGCTGTACGACAAATACAGAAAGGAATGGAAAAAAACCTATGACAGGCTGAAAGATGAATTCGAAGTCAAGATTGATGAAGAAAAGCTGCGGGAATTTTGCATTGAGGGATTAGGGACGATGAAAAGGGAAAACTCAGCGGTTTAAGGATTATAACTCCTTATGATTGAAATTATTAGAAGGCTGTTGATTGCAGGTATTGCCCTGGGCGCTATTGCAGGAAATTCGGATGAAATAGAAAAGTTTTTCGATGATACTGTTGCAGTCACACAACAGATTTGCACGGCCGGAGATATGCGAAGTATAAGTACTATGCTTGATTATGAATTCATGCGCAGGGGCCGCTATCCCAAAACTGAACATTTTGAAAGATGGATGGAAAAAAACTTCAAAGAGAATGAGCTTAAACCTTTGACCACTGACCATTGGGAAAATGAATTCGTCTATACGGCAAGCAAAGATCAAAAAAGATGCACACTCATAAGCTGCGGGCCTGATGGAATAGAAGAGACAGAAGACGATATCAAGATCACAGGACCATGAGTTAAGAGGTTGAAGGTTGAAGGCTGAAGGAAGGCTGAAAGTTCAAAGTTCAAAGCTCAAAGCAAGAGGTGGAGGACTTTTTAGTTTTATTCTTAGGGAGTAAAGTAAATGGAAAAAGTAAAAAAAGCACGCAGGAAGTATATTCTAAACAAGCCCTTCCAGTTCGGGTATGTAACCATACTTATTCTCTTGCAACTTTGTGTTGCCGTATTGGTTGGACTTGTGATTTCTTATCTTTATCTTTTTGTCTTTAATCACGGAAATCTCACTATTCAGCACAATTACGATCTTTTCCTCCAGTGGGCAATTGTGCTTGGGACTTTATCCGTTGTGCTGATAATATGGGGTATTGCTTATACACACAGGATAATCGGGCCTATCTACAAGACACGCATTTTACTTCGAGCAGCAGCGTCAGGAAATATTCCACGCGGTAAAATCAAATTCAGAAAAAATGATAAATTTAAAGACCTTGAACATGACCTTACAAGTTGCTTTGAGACCATGCAAAAATACAGGCAGGGCTCGGGTGAATAATTGCTTTTAATTAAACCTCGGGCTATGCCCGAGCGATCCTAAAAGGTTTTACCGTTCCGGCGAGAATATTGAACGGCAGAGTAAAGCGTTTTTTGAACGTCGAACATCGAACATCGAATGATGAAATCGCTTCGCTCCGCCAGTTTATAAATTGGCAGAATACCTTATTCAAAATTCGATGTTCAATGTTCGATGTTCGACGTTCATAGCCTTTTAGTTTGACGGCTACGTCCTTTTTCAAGTTTCAAGCCGTGAACGGCTACAATAATTTAAATCCTGAATATCTTGTAAATCCTGTCCAAAAAAATAATACTTAAAAGCGCTAAAGTGTTACCTTTTCTTTTGTTTTTTGAGATAGTGGTTAATCGCTTCTCGTATCGTTTGGATGACTAATTTGGCGCAGTGCTGTCCTTCGTTGGGCAGGCCGTTCAGTGAACAGATAATATCTTCGTGCATCAAATCATATGCTTCATCCAATGTTTTGCCTTCGGCCAGTTCAGCGCCTACGGAAGCGCATGCGGCGCTGTTGGGACACCCATTGGTGAGATAGCGCGCCTGCTCGATTCGCTCGTTTTTTAGCTTGAAATATATCTCAATGGTATCACCACAAGGTCCTGTAACCTTGGCAAAGGTGTCGGCATCTGGAATGGCACCCCGATTTTTTGGTCTGAGCCATCGTTCAATAACCTCAGCAGCAATGGCCTCGTGCTCACCATGTTCCTTGCGGTGCTGAAAAAAAGCTTCCACAAACTTTAAAACTTTTGGTGCATCTTCCTTGGGAGCGTTTAGCTTTTTCGCATCCTCCAGGATATCGGCAACTGTTTTGCCCTCCTTTAAGGCGACAATAGTTAACAGGAGTGCGAGAGGTCTGATCCCCTTTGGTCCATGAATGTAAACGGGATACTTCTCCTCATCAAAAACCGTCTGATAAAACATACTTAATTTGTCTTCCGACAATCCGTCGCCCTTAACGGGCAGATGAATATAGCGAATCCCCATACTCTGGGCAAGCCGTGGCTCGTCGGGCTCACTAACCTCTTCCCCTGTTCTCAAATCAACGACCGTCTTAAAGCCTTTTTGGGCCAGCTCTTTGATGCCGGCCTCATCGGGGATACCTCCAACAAATATGTTTTTATTAAATTCAATAAAAAACATATGTTACCCTCCGTACAAATGCCGCAGCCATTGCACATCTCCTGATTAACCCGTGGCATTTTTCAGTCTCTTTTTTTTCGTGTCAACTGTCACCTAAATTTGGTTTTGTTGCTGTATGTTTGCGGAGCAGGGTAGCCGCTACCCTGCTCCGCCTTACCGTTCCGCTATTAGCACCTCATTCCTTTTTTGTTTTGGCCTCTATCTCCTCAATACGCTTCTTGATTCCGTTGAGCGTATCTTCGAGGTTTTCAGCCTGACCCTTGAGCATATTAAGTTCCTCCTCCTTGTTAAGACTCTGGCCGACTGGCTCTCCATAGGGCATTCCGTATGGACCACCCGGGTAGCCATACGCGGGTCTTTGCCAACCGGTAAGTCCGGTGCCGTAGAACAAATTTCGTCGTCCCCAGCCGCCGCCACGTGGCCATCTGCCAAACTCGCGTCCGGGCATGCCGGTCATAAAACCTGGGGCCCCATATCCTGCGCAGTAGCCTGCTCCGCGCCCCGTCATTGAACCCAGTCCAGCCGGGCCTGTTCCATCTCCACCTGGCATAATTCTTCCTCCTTTCAAAAACTGTTAACCCCTTGTCATTGTGGTGCCGCACTTCGGACAAGTCATCTGGTTGCAGGGTTGCCCGCGAACATGCGAAACCCTGTGTCCACATTTCGGACAGACACACTCTCCGTCCGGCCCTGCGGCAAATGGGCCACCCATTCTTCCACCACCGCCTCTACCTTGAGGCGGGCCTGTTCCATTACCCCGTGGCATTTCTATCACCTCCTTTACATCTTTTTCCCACCATAGACGCTGCCCCTGAGGCGCTCCTGAGGGAAGACCAGACTTCCCACCTCGCGCAGCAGATTAGGTTTTTATAATCACCTACCACGCCTATAGGACGTGGTTTGATGAAGACCCCTCGAAGGGGTCTAAAAGCATCGCGATTCCTGCAGATTACAATCCAATATTCAGGACGCAGCTGTCAAGCTAAAAGACTATGAACATCGAACATCGAACGTCCAACGTCGAATTTTGAATAAGGTATTCCGCCAATTTATAAACTGGCGGAGCGAAGCGATTTCATCTTGTTCCGTCTTCTGCGTTGCTTGTCGGTTACATAATTCATTATGCGCCCTCCTCGCGCCTTGAAGACGAAACAAAATTTTTCGCAATATTGTACAACTTATTTTCCCTCACTGCCTTACGCAGAAATTGGAAAAATTAGCCGTTTTGGTTCAGGCATTATTTAGCAGGGCCACGTCATTTAAGCTGATAACCTCTTGAATTCACAAGAATTGCTTGCTTATTTAATTTTCAATAAATTCGAAGCACGAAGCTCGAAATCCGAAACAAATACGAATGACCAAAATTCAAAATTTCAAACATGGTGGAGCGCCATAGATATTGCATAAGTGCCTGACATGTTTTGGTCATTTGATATTCGAAATTAGATATTGTTTCGAGTTTCGATATTCGTATTTCGGATTTTGAGGTCCCCACAAACTCTAAATATTAGCACTTTAGCACTGACTTTGACGTTTCCCTGCATTATTTAGCTTTGTTCTTGACGTGATAATAAATAATAGTTATTTTTATTTTTTTATTATATTTGACCTAAATCGCTCAACTTAGTTTAAGGGAGAAAAATTATGCCGTTATTTGATTTTCTTTGTCTGGACTGCGGGAAATCCAGTGAACTTCTTATTACCGGTTCAGAGGATCAACCGAAGTGCCATTCATGCGGAAGTTCTAATCTGAAAAAATTACTTGCAGCTCATTCATCGTTTTCCGGGTCTTCACATCACAGTGTGCCTGGGCCTGGCGATACTTCTTGCTGCGGATCTACTCCAAGCGAGGCTGGCTGCGCTGGGCCAGGAAGTTGTTGCGGAATCAAGCCGTAAAAAAATGAGTTCCTATCAGAAAGAACAGACAGATGCTTTATCCATGGTGCATCAATATCTTGCAAATGTTTTTCCTGCTGAAAGACGGGAGCTTGAATCTTTAGTTGCTGATTATCTTTTGTTTCGAAAAGATATAGATATTTTTCTGTCCGGACATTTCGGTGAGATATGCACTCAAAACTGCTATCAAAACAATATCAGCGCCTGTTGTTCACGTGAAGGCATCGTTACTTTTTTTGCTGATGTGGTTATAAATGTTCTGGTTTCTCAAAAAAATGAGATTGAAGTACTGTTGAAAGTTCTTCAAAGACCGAATAATGGTTATAAATGCATTTATCTTGGGGAGAATGGTTGTCTGTGGCGGGTTAAGCCGATTGTCTGCGAAATGTTTTTCTGTGAGCCTGCAAAGAAAAAGGTGTTTATAGAAAAACCATGGGCCCGGGATAAATGGGATGAACTTAATAAGCGTAAAAAAATGTTCACCTGGCCGGATCGTCCGGTTCTTTTTGATGTTCTTGAAAAATATTTTATGGATGCAGGATATTCTTCATCCCTTATGTACATGCACAACAGCCCCGGGCTGTTGTGTGTGAAAAGGGCAGGGATCAGGGAGCCATAAGCGCTAAGTTGTTTTTTGCCCAAGAGGGACTGAAAAAATGAACATCGAACATCCAACATCGAATGTTGAACATCGAATGATGAAATCGCTTCGCTCCACCAGTTTATAAATTGGCAGAATACCTTATTCAAAATTCGACGTTCAATGTTCGATGTTGGACGTTTATCTTTTAATATGTTCGACGTTCAATGTTGGACGTTCATCTTTCAAAACAACCTCGTATGGCATAAATGCAACCCGTAAACGTTTACAAAATAACTTAGGTTTAAGCATTTGCAGCATCTTTAGTCTTAAAAGCCTTAAACAAAGACTCATCCATTGCAGCTTCATAGCCTGTCAACTGAGCAACAACCACGTTATTCTTATCAAGGAATGTAAAGTCGCCTTTCAATTTGCGTTTGGTAACTTTCTTTACTTCGAATAATGCCGTAACTCCTTCTGAGGGGAATTTATTTCTATACTGCCTGTAAGAGGCGCTGTAAGTTGGAAGTGAAACAACTCCCATTTCTTCAAAACACCATATAATTGCCATCTGAAATGCGGAATCCAGAACAAGAGGATCTCCTATCCATTTACTCCTTAAAGGTTCTTTCATCCATTTAACAGGCGAAGGCGCTGAAGAAATACGCGCCAACATGCCTTTTGAAGAACAACTGATTATCTCTTTTATGCCCCTGAGCGCAACACCATGAAAGAGTATTTTATCGTAAACTTCATCCATACTTCTGAAATAAGCATTAGAACCCATATAAGCGGATATATCAAGATTGGGCGGCTGTGAAAATTTATCTGTTAAAATAGCTTTTGCCCTTGTATGAATTACCTCAATACCGTTTTTTATTCCATCTCTGATTTCAACATCGACTTCAAAAATAGAACCTTTTTTCCTTGGCTTACCTGTCATGAGGCGAATCAGTTTTTTATTATGTTCAAGCTTGATTCCATTTAAAATTCTGATGTCGTCAAGGCCATGTAAAAAAAGTCCGGGGTTGTCATGAAGAGCACCATGCCCGAGCCATTCAGCAATAAGCGCAAAAGGCACAACCGGACTGCCGTCTAAGATATGAGATTCAAGAACAGGGTATTGCTTAACATCTATTTCACGTTTAAAGGTAAGAGATAATTTTTCTTCATCAGAAATTATATTTGCACCTATAACTATCTCTGCAGGATGGTTTTTGTCGCCCATCATTTCATAAAGCATACACATTGAACCGGCATCCTTTGGGATCAGTTCAATTTTATTCTTTTTAAATTCCCGTTTCAGTGATGGGGATACCATGCCGCCATCCCATGGCCCCCAGTTTATTGAGACAACTCTGCAATCCGGGCGTAATAATGATTCTTTCCAGGCTATTTTGTTTAAAACCTCATTAGCCATTGCATAATCGACCTGTCCTTTGTTTCCAATTCGTGCAGCAATAGATGAAAAAAGCACAAGATATCTCAAATTATCATTTTTTGTTGATTCAAGTAGAGTAAAAAGACCTTTTACTTTGGTATCAAAAACCCGCTCAAATTGATTAATTGTTTTATCTTTTATCAAACGATCGTCCAGCACGCCTGCTCCGTGAATAATACCTTTTATAGGGCCGTGAGCAGATCTGACATCATCTAAAATCCGGTTAAGCTGCTCAGGCTTGCGAATATCTGCCGAAAAGTAGAATGCAGATGTCCCATTTTGTCTGAGTTTTTCCAGGTTTCTTGAAATTTCACGATTTGCCATGTGTTTCTTATAGGCTTTTTCTAACATGATTGGTGAGGCATTTTGAGTACCGAGTTCATTTTCTAAAATAGCCTTTTTTATAATTGCCTCTTCATCTAAGGTTTCAAGCCACTTTGGTTCGGGTGAAGAAGAGGGTTCGGGTGATCTTCCCAGAAGAATCAGCGTTGCATCAGTATGTTTTGCAAGAGCTTGAACAGTAGAAGCAGTTATCCCTCTTGCTCCACCTGTAACAACAACAACGTCTCCATTGTTGAGGTCGAGCTGGATTTTTTGTGCCGGTTGATAAGGTGATGACTCGAGCTTTAATGTAAATCGTGATCCAGGCGATAAGTTTTTATCAAGACCGATTTCAACTGGTCCTGAAGTGTCCGGGTTCACAAGTTCAGCAACAACAGCCTTTGCAATGTCTTTATTGTCTTCCCAGTCCGGAGCAATATCTATTGCGCGGCAGCAGACACTCTCCCATTCTATGGAAGCAGTTTTGGCAAGTGCGGCAAGCCCTCCTGTAACAGCGTTGGCAATACCTTTCCCTTTAAAACCAAAAGCACCGTCCAGGCGGGTTATTGTCGCAAATATCGCTCCTTTTTTTGCCGCAGAATCAATCAGGTCGGAAGCCAGATGATTTGTGAGGATAAAAGCATCTTTTAATATTTTGTCATTTTTTTGTTCTTCATCAGAAAGATCGTTTGTCGGCAGTATTATAAGCCCGGCTGCTTTAGGCAGATCTTTCTTATTCATTAACGCTTCTTTAGAAATGTGAACGGCATCAATATTTTGTGATTTTAATTCTTCAGCAATAGCTTTGGACAGACCGCTGTTATCATCAGTAACAAAGATTTTTCTGCCATGGGGAATATCTAACCTGTCTCCTTGCTTATAAGGTTTTTCAACGATTGATACAACTCTTCTGCTAATGTCGGAAATATTTATTTCCGGCAATTCATTCTCAGCAGCACGCTTTGGAGATACAATCGTATTTATTGGTGTATTTATTGTACTGGCTTGAGGCTCGATATTTAAGGAAGCGCCGGCCAGGTATTCAGCGATCTGGCGGAGAGTTTTCAGGCTTCCCATTATTTCGGGAGAAACAGATTGTATGTTGGTCAGTTTTTCTTCAAGAGAAGAAAAAATTTCTACTCTTTTAATTGAGTCAATGCCCAGGTCGGATTCTATATCCATATCAAGCCCGAGCATTTCCCTTGGGTATCCGGTAAGATGACTTACTGTTTCCAGCAAGTTGTTTTCGATTTCATGAATATTATCCTGCGAATGGCTGTTTTTATTTTGCTGGATTTTATTTTTTTGGCTCTTATCTTCTGGTTCAATTTCTGTTTGATACAACCCTTGAGTCTCGATATTTAAGGAAGCGCCGGCCAGGTATTCAGCGATCTGGCGGAGAGTTTTCAGGCTTCCCATTATTTCGGGAGAAACAGATTGTATGTTGGTCAGTTTTTCTTCAAGAGAAGAAAAAATTTCTACTCTTTTAATTGAGTCAATGCCCAGGTCGGATTCTATATCCATATCAAGCCCGAGCATTTCCCTTGGGTATCCGGTAAGATGACTTACTGTTTCCAGCAAGTTATTTTCGATTTTATGAATATTATCCTGCGAATCGCTCTTATCTTCTGATTCTGATTCGATTTCTGTTTGATTATGAATGATATTTTGCTCTATTAATGAATTTATAACCAGTTTTTCTTCAATATGTTTTTGATGACCCGATGATGCCGGTGACTCACTGTTTTCTAATTCAAATTCGGGTATAGTAATATTTTTTTCAGATATAAGAGGTGGTTGTTTTCTTACTTCTGTTGATACCTTAAGACCAATTGAAGCTTCAGCAAGACGCTGGGTATTTTCCATCATATTCTGCAAAGTCCGGCTTGATTCGGCTTGGGCTTCCAAAAATTTTTTATGTATTTCAGCGGTCTGCAACTGGAGAGTCTGCATTGATTCCAGGCCTTGCTTCACTACATTTAAAGTATTTATAATTAAGTTAGATTTTTTATTATTATAAAATAGCGAAGCGACATCATTATTCGACGTTCGATGTTGGACGTTCGATGTTGGACGTTCATCTTTTAATTTGTTATTATCCATAGTATATTTTTTTCCGGTATCAGTAATACCCTTATTGTGCTCGACAGATATCTGGCTTGAGGGTGAAGTATTGTCAGGTTTATTTTTTACCTGTTTAACCGTGGTTTCAGTGTGTCTTTTTTTGTTTTCTGTTTTCCGGTTCCTATAGTTTGCACCTGAAATAGGAATGCTCATAAGCTGCTTTCTTGATTCTGAAACAGGCCTTTCCCATTTATTCAGTTCAACCCGCTGACCTATAGAGGCAATACGGCAAAGAGTTCTTGCAAGATCAGCCAATCCGAATTGTCTCCCTGAAGAACAATCTAAAGGAATGGCTTGAAATTTACGGTCATTTAGTATTGATTTTACAAGTCCTGTAAGAACTGATTTTGGCCCTATTTCTATAAATGTGCGAATTCCCATTTCAAATAGATTTTCAACATTGCTAACAAAATCAACAGGAGATATCAGATGATCGCCAAGCAGTTTTTTTACATGTTCGGAATCATAAGGATATGCTCCGCCGATTGTATTAGACAACACAGGGATTTCCGAAGGGGATATTTTAATCTTTTTTAATGTTTTTTTGAAAGGTTTCCTGGCATTTTTAACTAAACTGCTGTGAAAAGCAGCGGCCACAGGGAGCTTTATTGCTTTTAATCCTTCCTTTTTACATATTTTTACAGCGCGGTTTATTGCTTCAATTGAGCCGGATAGAACGCCTTGATTATGGCTGTTCTTGTTTGCAAGAATGACATCTGAACCTACTTCTATAACCAGATTCGCAAGTTTTTCAAGACTTGCCTTTACAGCCAGCATGGCGCCGTTTTCTTGATCTTTATTTTGGCCCGCCGCCGCCATTGAATTGCCCCTTGAAATTGAAAGAAGGAAAAATGTGTCAATATCTATCCAGCCTGCTGAACAAAGGGCTGTCAATTCACCGAAGCTATGTCCACATGTTGCGTCAGGTTTTATGCCGAATTCCTTAAGGATATTGTGCATTGCCAGGCTAACAGCGCCAATTGCCGGCTGAGCAATCTCAGTTCTTCTTAAAGCTTCTTCCTGCTCTTTCCTTTCTGTTTTTGTTTGAGCCGGCCGGGGATAGATAAAATCACTTAGCAGTTCAGAATTATTATATTTTTCATTGGCTTTTTCAAGGATGTTAAATGCCTCCGGGAATGTGCAAACTAAATCGCGGCCCATTCCAACATATTGGCTCCCCTGGCCTGGAAAGATAAATGCGATTTTACCGGGTTTTTCAGGTCCACCATAAAATATATTCTTCAAATTCCTGTTGTTTTCTTTAGCATTATTTTGCCAGTTTGATTCAATTGAGGTTGATGCTTCGCTGAGAAGTCCTGAAAAATCATCAGACGGATTTCCTAAGGAATTAGATGGTCTTTCAAGAACTAAAAGAAATCTGAATTGATCATCCGGTGAAAAATTTTTTCTAGTTTTTGCTGCTTTAATTGCGAGTTCTTTATATGAGATTCCCCTATTGATAGAATTTTTTAACTCGCGGAATTGATTTTCGATTTCTTTCTTGGTGGAAGCCGATAAAGATATGATTTCAATTGAACCATCCCAGAAAATTTCATTTTTATTCCGATGGTATTCTTCAAGTACAATATGGAAATTGCTTCCGCCAAATCCAAATGCGCTGACCCCGGACCTGCGCGGGTGTTCCTTTTGAGAAAACCATGGCCTTGTTTCACTGTTTATGTAAAAGGGGCTGTCGCTGATTCCTAATTTTGGATCAGGCTCGTCAGCTTTTAATGTGGGTGGTAATACTTTGTTATAAAGAGCAAGCGCGGCTTTGATCAGCCCGGCGGTTCCTGCAGCGGCTTTTGTATGACCAATCATGGATTTTACCGAGCCTAATGCGCATGTGTTTATTTTTTTGGATGACTCATTTTTGGGTGACCCTTTTTGGGATGATTGGGCGAACAGGCGTTTAAGTGCATCGAACTCAACATTATCTCCGACACGAGTGCCTGTACCATGTGCTTCTACAAGCTCAACAGAAGCCGGATCAGTATCTGACGACTCATAAGCAATGCGAAGGGACTCTAACTGTCCTTCCGGTCTGGGAGCATATATGCTTTGTGATTTCCCATCGCTTGAGGAGCCTATGCCTTTGATAACTGCATAAATCCTGTTGCCGTCTCTTTCAGCATCTTCAAGCCTTTTAAGAACCAGTAATCCTATTCCTTCCCCCAGAACTGTTCCGTCTGCATCTTTAGAAAAAGGTCTTGAATCTCCGGTCGGTGAAAGAATGAATGTCTTGGAAAAGCACATGTGCATGAAAATATCGTTTAAAGTATCCAGACCACCGGTGACTACCATGTCTGACCGTCCTGATGAAAGTTCGAGGAGGGCGAGGTAAATAGCTCCCATCGAGCTGGCGCAGGCTGCATCGACAACACAGTTTGTGCCTCCTATGCCAAGACGGTTGCATATTCTTCCTGCAATAACATTCCCCAACAGACCCGGAAAAGAATTCTCCTGCCATGATACATATGAGTCAGATATTTTTTTAATAACTTCTTCTGCTTTATCAGGCTCAATCCCTGAATTGTGAAGAGCTTTTCGCCAGATTGGATGCCCCAGCCTTGCAGCCAGCGGAATGGCAAGTTCCTGAGTCCCTGTTGCGCCGAGTATTACGCTTGTCCTGCTATGGTTGAAGTTGGCATTTTGTCCATAGCCTGCATTTTCAAGCGCCATCTTAGCTGCAAGCAGGCCCAGGATCTGGGAGGTATCAGTTGCTTCAAGAGAAGAAGGAGGCATACCGAATTCAGTAGGATCAAAAGGAACGGCCGAAAGGAATCCCCCTCTTTTACAGTAGATATGGTCTGATTTTTTGGGATCCTTATCAAAGTAATCGTCAGGAGACCAGTGGGTTTCCGGAATATCAGTAATGCCGTCCTCACCCTTAAAAATTAAACGCCAGTATTCATGCAACCCTGATGCTTTTGGAAAAAAACATCCCATACCAATAATAGCGGCATGAATATTTTTTGTTGATTTTTTCTTATTAGTACCCAATTGTTATACCTTTAGCTGTAAGCGGTTTACAGTTTACGGTTCACAGTTAACGGTTGATCAAAACATAAAAGCGATCGTTTGTTGACATAGTTCATTGAAAAAAGTGTGAACTGTTACTATCAAACATGCTGGAATCATTTTAAAAGGCTATTTTTAAAAACCGTAAACCGTTAACCGTTATGTTTAAGTAGTTCCAGTATTTCTGAAAGCTTCATTGGAGATATTTTGCCGACATTATTCGGCAGCGCAATTTTCTGGCTGCGAAGCCAGTTTGCGCGCGTTGCAACAGCAGCTCCAAAAAGGAGGTTCATTGCAAGTGTTACTGTTTCCCTGTTTTCATACTTTTCAAGAAAAGAACCCTTTACCCATTCATTAAAAGCACCTATGGCCGGACCACACCATATTTGATAGTCGATTTTTCTCGAAAGATCGCCCGTTATCGCCCAGTTTGAACTGCGGCCAAGATATGAACGAAAAACCAGAGCCATCTTGTGTTTTGGATCTTTTTCAGCCCGGGTTATCTGGTTTGAATCATTTTTAACAAAAAACTTTTTTGTATTCTTCCACTCATCCTTTAAACTGCAATGAAAAAAATCTTTTTCCAGAATTTTTCTTTGAATTTCAGGTATATTTTCCATAGAGTCATATTTACAGTAAAGATCGTACAATTTTGCAGCCCGATGCGGAAACATTGTGCCGCGTTTTAATACCTGAACTTTTACACCCATTTCAAACATATCTGCTGCAGGAGCCATAGTTACGTCCGCCTGTCTGGCCTCTGCGAGCATTTGACGAACAGCTTCCGATGTGCCGGCTTCAACACAGGCCTGGTTGATAGTGCCGGTTAAAATATAGGCTGCCCCCATGGAAAAGGCTGCCGCTGCTGCTGAGGGTGTAGCAATTCCACCGCCAAGTCCCACACAAAGAGGTCTTTTATACTTATATTTTTCAGTAAGCTCATCACGTAGCGCAATTATTGTCGGCAATAGAGAAAGAGCCGGCCTGTTATCGGTGTGTCCTCCTGAATCCGCTTCTGCGGTCATATCATCTGCTATCGGTATCGACCTTGCAAGAGTTGCTTCTTCTTTTGTAATCATATTTTTGTCGACAAGTTGATAAAGTATTTTATCAGAAGGAGGCGAGAAAAATTTTTTGGCAATTTCTACTCTTGAAACTTTTGCAATAATTTTATTCGGACATACTATATTATCATTGGAATCACGATGGATTCCTTTTACACGGAAATAAACGAGCGGAAGGGTAAGCTCAAGATAAGCCGATGCACTTATAAGTCTGATTCCCCGTTTTAAATACAGATTTACAATAGCTGATTCAAGATCCGGATTGTTGGGACTGTTTATAAGGTTAAACCCAAAGGGATAATTATTCATATTCTTTTGAAGTCTATCGACAGCAGACTCTATTTCATCGAGGGAAAGGCCTGCTGCTCCAAAAAATCCCATCATTCCGGCGCGTCCTGTTTTTTCTACCATTTCAACTGATGTAATGCCGTTAGCCATTGCTCCTGCAATATATGCATAACGAAGATTGTGTGCCTTTTTAAAATATGGATCACCAAGGTCTTCCGGATGAAGCCGGGGAGCATATGCATATAAAGGAAGGTGGTTATTATTTGATTCTAATTTATTTCCTATAGTTATAGTGCCATCCTGGGAGACGGCAATTCCCCCGTCTATACCTATCAAAAATACAGGATTAGTTACTTTTAATATTGAGTCCTTTATGGCATTATCGCCAACTTTTGGCTCAGTATTTCCTTTTGTCCACCAGTTGCCAGTCATTTTGTAACGTATAAGGATATTGCTATTTATTAGATAAATTTCAAGCTATTGAGATATAAATGTAAATATTTAAAATTATGATAATTTAAATTTTAAATACTAATAAATTTAGACTTTTATGTCAAGAAAGATAGGAAGAGCGCAAGATAAATAATTTGATGTTTGATTTTAATATGTTATATAATTTATATGTTGAACTAAAGGTGGAAGGTCGAAGGCTGAAGGTCGAAGGCTAAAATCCTTCAGGTACTATTTATCTATAACTATAGAGGAGGGAATAATGCCAATTGCAACAATTAATATAATACCAATAGGCACAGCTACCCCAAGTGTCGGCAACTTTGTTGCCGATTGCGTAAAAGTTTTAAAAGATGCAGGGGCGAATTTTGAGATGAATGCCATGGGAACCGTCATTGATGGCGATTTGGATGATATCTTAATGCTGGTCAAGAAGATGCACTCGGTTCCCTTTGAAAAAGGCGTTCAGCGAGTAGTTACTACAGTCTCGATTGATGACCGCCGTGACAAAAAAGTTACATCCTCAGAAAAACTGGAATCGCTTATGAAAAGATTATAGAAAGTTCACCACGGATTTTCACGGAATTACACTGAATTATCAAAATATTCTTCTCGACATTGCGAACGTCTCTGCGCCAAAATTGAATAATAGCACCCTCGAGCGAGTTGTTTAGAGATAATTGATCAATTGGGCTTCGTCCTGATTTTTTATCTTTTTCATGGCCTTGATTTCTATGTTCGCTATGATTTTATAGCTCAAATCTTCATATAGTAAATTACTCATTGTTTATAATTTTCAGTGAAACTCCGTGTTGTTCCGTGGTGAATTTTTACTTTTAATTATTATTTCCTTGGATGAAATTTTTCGTGAATTTTTTTAAGATGCTCACGGGCTACGTGAGTATAAATCTGTGTTGTGGAAATATCAACGTGGCCCAGCATGATCTGAACCGACCTCAAGTCGGCGCCGCCTTCAAGCAGGTGGCTTGCAAAAGAGTGCCTTAAACTGTGGGGTTTGATTTTTCTGATGATTCCTGCCTTTTGTCCATATTTTCTGAGCAGTTTCCAGAAACCTTGACGTGTCATGGGTTTTCCTGCCCTTGCGACAAAGAGATAGGGACTTGCCACGTTTTTTAAAAGCTTTGCCCTGAAAGTCTTTATGTAAAAGTCGATTTTTTCTTTTGCATAAAGACCTATAGGAACTACCCTTTCCTTTGAGCCTTTTCCGAAAACTCTTACAAAACAGGCTTCCAGGTTTACATCCTGAAGTTTTAAATTAACAAGTTCCGATACCCTCAGGCCGGCCGCATAGAGAAGCTCTATCATTGCTGCATCTCTTGCTCCTGTCGGCTTATTTAAATCCTGAGTGTTTAACACGCGTTCAACTTCTTTAAATGACAGAACATCGGGAAGTTTGAGGCCGCTTTTGGGAAGGTCAATAATTCTTGTCGGATCATTTTTTATTACTTTTTCCTCTACAAGGAATCTGTAAAATCCCCTGATGGTTACAAGATGCCTTGCTCTTGATCTTGCCCCAAGTCCTGCAATCCTTAGTGAGATTAAGTGCTTTAATATAGCAGGAGTGTCAGCGTCAGAAATAGTCTTTATTCTTTTAGTCTTCAGAAAATTGAGATATCTTGTCAGATCACTACTGTAAGATTCTATGGTTTTTTTTGAAAGTCCTTTTTCAACGAGGAGATAATTCAGATATTGATCAACAAGGACGTCTAAAGATGGCATAGAGATACGGTTGTCGGTTTTACGGTTCACGGTTGTCGGTTCACGGTTCACGGTTTTCTCGTTCCCATGCTCCAGCGTGGGAATGCATACATCAGATTCCTTCCATAAAAATTGCAGGATCATGGCTGTTCAGTACTTCAGCTCCGTTTTCGCTGACTACTACCATGTTTTCAATCCTGATACCGCCCCATCCGGGTATGTAGATGCCGGGTTCGACGGTGAAAACCATCTGTTTTTCAAGCAATGTATTTTTTAACGGGCTGATTCCGGGAGGCTCATGAACAGCCAGTCCTATTCCATGCCCCAGCCCATGGCCGAATTTGCCTTTGAAACCCATACTGTCTATATGGTTTCGTGCAATTTCATCCACAGCTTTTGAACTTATTCCCGGCCTTATAGCATCAATTGCTTTGAGCTGGGCATCAAGGACGGTCTTAAAAATTTTTTTAAACCTGTCATCAGGGCTTCCGATTACAAGTGTCCGGCTAATATCAGAGCAGTAACCGTTTAGTTTTGTTCCCCAGTCAAAAAGAATCGGTTCACCTTTATGAAAATTACGGTTTCCGGGAATTGCATGGGGAAGTGCGCTGTTTGGACCCGATGCCACAATTATCGGAAACGATAAAGAGTCAGCACCGGCTTCACGTAAATTTTTCTCAAGTATCCATGCCGCCTCTTTTTCCGTCATTCCCGGCTTAATGATATTTTCTGCAAAATTTATGAATACAGATTCAGCAATAAAAAGAGCTTTTTTTATCTCTTCGACTTCTGTGTGTTCTTTTACTGCACGCAGACATTCCATAATATTGTCAGCTTCAACAAGCTCAACATCTATGCCGGAAGAACCGAACTGCTTGCAAATTTTATTATATTGCATATATGACATGCGTATACTTTCAAAGCCAAGCCTTTTTGTTTTAAGAGTGTTGATAATATTTGGGAGTTCCTTAACCAGTCCCTTTTTATAACAAATGATTTCATAAAGAGGCGCTTCATTTGCTGCCTGCAGGTCATTGCGCGAATCTGTGGCCAGTATTAGTCTTTTATCTGTTATAAAAAGAGCGCCCGCTGTTTCATCAAACTGGGTATCCTCGCCTGTAAATCCGCTTAAATAGCGGCGATTTTCCTCAACAAGTACCAGCATGGTGTCAATATTATTTTCTGCAAGAGATTTCCTGAGCCTTTTCACTCTTTTTTCAATTGTTTTTTTCAAATTAATCTCCCCAATTAAATATTTACTACAAATAATATCATGAAAAATTACGTAATACAAAAATAATATTGATGGTTTCGTAAAAAGTCCGGCGAAATTTAATTGCTTGACAATAAACGGCCATGTGGCTATAATAATAAGTAATATGGCCGTTTAATTAACTTGAGCATAGGAGATTAAAATGTATGGTCAATCAATAGGCATTCAAACCGAAAACGTAAAAGGCCTGATTTTGCTTCTTAAGCAGGGACTGCCGGTTTCGTCTTTCAGCCGGTTGAGTACGATACTGGGCGTGCCCGAAAAGAGTCTGGCAACCACTGTGAATATTCCTCAACGGACTTTGACCCGCAGGAAAAAAGAGGGTCGTCTGAAAACAGATGAATCAGAACGTGTGTTACGCCTTGCATGCCTGTACGAAAGAGCAATTGAAGTATATGGCGACGAGGATTTGGCACGTCAATGGTTTCATTTACCGGTAAAAGGTCTGGGTGGCAAAACTCCTCTTGAGTTTGCCGATACAGAGCCGGGGGCCAGAGAAGTTGAGGATATGCTGGGCCGGATTGAAGACGGAGTAGTTTATTAATGTTAACAGCCTGGCGATTGGTGCACAAACGCAAAGTCGATGAAGCTTTTACCGATACAGGTTCAAGGCGCTACGGCGGACGGTGGAATTACAAGGGTATAGGGGTGGTTTACGTATCCGACTCTCTGGCTCTGGCCGCATTTGAAATCATCGTTCATGCAGCTTCTTATCAGGCTTTAAGAGATTACGTAAGCATCAAGGTGATTTTTCCTAAGGCCCTGGTTGTCGATGTAAACGATATCGCCAGGCTGCCGAAAGACTGGCAGGCCGATTCACCGCCAATAAAGCTAAAAGAAACAGGTAAAATATGGTATTTTGATCAAATCTCAGCGGTTTTAAAAGTACCAAGCACCATTATTCCAACTGAATGTAACTATGTCCTCAACCCTGGACACCCAGGCTTTAAAAAGGTAGCTGTCAAACCAGTAGTGAAAATGAAACAGAAGTATGGTTTTATTGCCAACCCAGGCTTTAAAAAGGTAGCTGTCAAACAGGCTATGCCGTTTAAATTCGATCAAAGGTTGAATCGGTAAAACTTAAGTTCAAAGGCTTTTTAGCACGTGTCATTTCTATATCCTTTTCTTAACAGTGTAATTCTGTGAAAATTCGTGGCGAAGTATTCCAAAAATTAAGACGTTATGATAAATTCCGATATTATAGTTTCAGCAGCAGTAGAAGAGGAGCTTTCAAAACTTGTTGATTGCATTGAAAGTCCGGTTTTTTCAATTGTGGGTGGCAGAAGAATTACCAGTGGATACATTGAAGGAAAGCCTGTCCGTGTTTTGATAACAGGGCCCGGAACTGTTAATACCGTCCAGTCCTTAACTGCAGCCATTGAAAATGCAAGACCGTCCCTGATAATTCAGACAGGTTGTGCGGGAGTATTCAGGGAGTCAGGTCTGAGTATAGGAGATATTGGAATTGCAACAGAAGAAATAGATATCCAGCTTGGTATCGAGGCGGGGAATGGTAGTCTGCCTTTAAATGAACTGCCGTTTTCGATAATCAAGAGCAGTAATATTGATATTAAAAATCGTTATCCTTTTGATATTAAGCTTGTAAATCAGGCATCAGAAACTTTAAGAAAGATTTTTGAAGGAAAGAGTGTTCAGCTAGTAAAAGGATCATTTGTAACTGTTTCAACAATAACCGCTACAGATAGCAGAGCAAAGGATATTTATAAACATTACAGCCCATGCATGGAAGGAATGGAAGGGGCAGGGGCTGCACATCTTGCAATACATTACGACATTCCTTTTCTGGAAATACGATCAGCAAGCAATTTTGTTGGAAAACGAGACAGGAGTTCATGGAATCTGCCTCTTGCATTTGAAAGAGGAGCTATGGCTGTTTTAAATTTAATTCGTGATTTTTTTCAGAAGCCCTTTGATATCTTCAATTATCATATAAAAAGAAGGGACCAGAATCAGGGTAATCAGGGTGGCAAACACGACGCCAAACCCCAGCGACAGGGCCATGGGGATTAGAAACCTTGCCTGGCGTGAGGTTTCGAAAATCATGGGAGCGAGCCCGCCGAATGTGGTTAATGTGGTCAGGATGATTGGTCTGAAACGGTGTAATCCCGAGGCGTGTATGGCTCCCAGAGGGGCCATGCCGGCCCGGCGCCTGCGGTTGGCAAAGTCGATTAGCACCAGAGAATCGTTTACAACCACACCGGACAGGGCTACAACGCCGAACATACTCAAAATACTCAGGCTGTAACCCATGATCAGGTGGCCGATAAGTGCACCCACGATACCAAAAGGTATTGAGATCATGATAATTAAAGGTTGTATGTAGCTGTTTAATGGGACCGCCAGCATGGCGTAGATAACTATCATAGCCATGAGAAGTCCTCTGAAAAGGCTTTGCATGCTCTCTGTCTGATCAGCCTGCCGGCCCTCGAAACTGTAAGCCAGACCCGGATATTTTTGCTGAAGTTCCGGAATGATTTCATCCTTTATTGAATTAAGTATCTGTCCGGCCTGGCTTCTGGGAGATACATCGGCTGTTACAGTTACGATCCTTTGGCCGTTTCGGCGGTTGATGTCGGTATAAGATCTGCCCCGACTGATATATACTGCATCCCGAAGGAGAATTTCGGTTCCTTTTGGTGTTTGCAACACCATTTCTTCCAGACTGTATTCTGAGATACGTTCTTGCCTGGGAAACCTAACTAAAACCTTGACTTCATTTCGACCCCGCTGCTGCCGGAGAACTTCGGCGCCGTAAAACGCATGACGAACCTGCCTGGCCACTTCGCGGGCTTCCAGGCCAAGGCTTCGAGCCTCGGGCTTTATTTTAAAATCGATCTGCTGCTTGCCAGGTGAAAATCCATCATCAATGTCTTTTGTATTTGGATAAAAACTCAGGGCTTCGGCCATATCTGTGCTGGCTCTTTCAAGAAGATCCATTTTCTGGTGACTGAGCTCCACGGACATAGCTGCCCCTCTTCCAGGACCGCCGGCATCGGATTCAAATTTGATATATTCCAGTCCTGGAATAACGCCCACCTGCTCCCTCCATCGTCTGGTGACATCAGCCGTGGAAAGGGGACGGACATCAGGGGGGGTGAGATAGGTGCGTATTTCTATGGTGTTATCATGAATGTTGGAAAAAATACCTTCCACAAGCTCTTTATCACCATTTTTTGAAGTTACCTTCCGGGCTGCCTGTATCAGTTTTTTTTCAACCTGCCGGGCTTTTTCAAAGGCTGTGCCAAAAGGAAGAACTGCGGTCACCTTTGCATAATCAGATTCGATTTTTGGAAAAAGTTCAAAACCCATGCGCCCGCTTTTAATATACCCGGTGGTTACAAGAATTATTGCGATTCCTGTTGCCATGGTCAAATAGCGCCATCGAATGGTTGCGTGTAGAAAGGGACCGTAACGCTGGTTGACAAATTTCAGAAAAGCACGTCCAAAACTCTGTTGCGCACGAAATATCCAGCCAAACAACCCTGATGGAGCATTTGTTCGTTTGTGTCCTATGTGGGCCGGAAGGATGAAAAAACTTTCAATAAGAGAGATGGCAAAAACGCTGATAACCACTACAGGAATTTGCTTAAATATTTTGCCCATAAACCCGGGCACAAAAAACATGGGAACGAAAGCTACCATGTTGGTAAGGATAGCGAAGGTAATTGGCATGGCAATTTCTCTGGCACCTGTAACTGCCGCCTTAGACCAGGTCTTTCCCTGCTGTTGGTGATAGTAAATATTTTCACCTACGATGATGGCATCATCGACAACAATCCCAAGGGTAACTATAAAGGCAAACATGGAGATCATGTTTATACTTACATAGGAGATGTTTAAAAGGAAAAGGGAGCCCAGAAAAGATACCGGTATTCCAAGACTAACCCAAAAGGCAAGGCGGGGTTCTAAAAAAAGAGCCAGCAGTATAAATACCAGGGCAAGTCCAATTAAGCCGTTTTTCATTAAAAGTCCCAGCCGCTGACGATAGACATCCGAACGGTCATTTCTAAGGTCCACACGAAGTCCCTGTGGAAGAGACACATTGACCTCTTCCACTACTTGTCTTGCCGCGTCGGAGACAGATAAAGGTGTCTGGTCTCCTACCCTGTAAACATCGAGCATCACAGCCGGCTTTCCGTTGTAACTTGAGGATACTGTGGTTTCCTCAAAGCCGTCTTTAATTATGGCGATATCATCAAGCAAAATCTGTGAGCCGTCACTTGCCGTAATAATGGGAATTGGGGCGAATTCCGGACCGAAATCTCTTCGTTCCTTCATGCGAACCAGGATATCTCCGGATGGTGTTCTGATTGCGCCGCCCGGAAGCTCTATTGAAGCTCTCCTTATGCGCTGGGCTATATCCTCGAGGGTGAGCGAATATGCGCGAAGGGTATTCTGGGGGATTTCTACGTCAATTTCATAGTTTCTTGCGGAGATGACTTCTACCTGGGTGATATCCTGCTCCTGGAGAAGCCGTTCCCGGATATATTCTGCGTATTCTCGAAGGACCCGTTCGCTCTGATCCCCGTAAAGAGCCAGGGAGACTACGTATCGCTTTCTGGAGACGATAGCTATCGCAGGTTCTTCAATATCTTCGGGAAAGGATACTATGCGGTCCACCTCGTTCCGGATATCCTGGGCGAGCTTTTGAAGGTTTTCGCCCTCAATCATATCGACAGTAACTGTGCCTAAACCTTCGCGGGCCGTGGAGCGTACCTCATCGGCCCCCTCGAGTCCCTCCACCGCTTCTTCGATAGCAAGCAAAATACCCTGTTCAACTTCCTGGGGGCTTGCCCCAGGGTATGGTACCGTAATCCTGACCATGTCCATATCAAAATAGGGAAACACTTCCTTTTTGATATTGTAAGCCAGGACTATCCCGCCGATAAGCAGAACCAGCATGAGAAGGTTTGCGGCCACAGAGTGACCCGCCATCCATGCGATGGGGCCTTTTTTGATATTGGGGGTATTTTTATCTAAATCCATTTGCGGCTATTCTACCTGTATTGGCATGCCATCAATGGGTGCAGGAAGATCAGATATGATCAAACGTTCGCCGGGTTTTATGCCATTATCAATAAGTACAACGCCGGCATCTCTCCAGACAGGGTGTACTTCTTTAATTTCAAGAGTTGAATTTTCGCCGGCAATCCATATAAAAGAATTATCCCTGAAAGCTGTTCGGGGAATTTTATAGACGTTTTCCAGTTTTTTGCCTTCGATTTCCACACGTACATAATCGCCAATCAGAAGGGGAGGTTGGTCATTCTTTGAATTTTTTAACCCCAAAGGATCTTCAACCTCGATAAGAACTCTGGCCATACGTCCTTCGGGCGAAAGGTCTCCCATTAACCTTATGACGATCCCGATTCGTTCATAGCCCTGGGCATAGATGATACGGGCTCTGGTTGCCGGATCACCCTGGCTTTGTGGTATCTGAATCCAGCTCAATCTGTCCACTGGTACTGATGTCTGAATCCAGTAAGAATCGCTGCCGACCAGTTCAGCCAGCCGTTCCTGCGGAGTTACTTGTGAGCCGAGGTTTACCAGTCTGGATCTGACCATAGCGTTGAAAGGCGCTTTAATTTTTGTGCGCGAAAGATCCAGATATGCCTTTTTAAGCTCGGCTTCGGCTGCATTGAGTTCGGCTTTAGCCTTTTCAAGGTGTGGTTTTCGAAGGGCCAGCTCCGACTCTCTATCCTCGGCATCCTTGTCTCCATTAAGCAATTCCCACTCTCGCTTTGCCACCTCCTGCCTTCCAAGTTCCAGCTTCAGGGAATAACTTGCATCGGCCAGGGCTTTTTCTTTTTGTATCAGAGCCAGTTTGTAATCCTCAGGGTCAATCTGAAGCACAAGAGAGCCGGCCTTCAGCAGGCCTCCTTCGAGAAACTCAGGGCTAATATCTATGACTTCTCCGGTTACACGAGGTCTTAACTCAATTTCCCTTGCCGGTACTACTGTTCCCATGGCGTTTAGCGTTACTATGTGGTTTGCTGGGAAAAGTGGCTTCACCCGGACAACAGGGGCCAGTTTTACAGGAGGCTGCCTTTTACTTTTTGGGCCGGTATTTTTTAGATAAAAGGCTGCGGCAATTCCGGTGACAATGATAATTACGGGTAATACAATTTTTAATATCCGCTTTTTCTTGCCTGATGAGGATTTAGTGGTATCTGTTAAATTTTTATTTTGCTCTTTTTCTTGCATATTTCGTCTATCCCGAAACCTTCTGTAATTTTGCTGTAGAGATTAAGTCTTCAGTCCATGTACCACCAAGAGAGCGGTATAGAGTTATGCGGTTTGTCAGAAGAGTCGCATGCTGAGTTATAAGATCACGTTCCAGATCCTGCACGGATAAAAGTTGTGTGAGCACTGGAAGATAGTCAGTGAGCCCATTGCGGTAACGAAGAGTAGCCTGGTCTAAAGCTTTTCGAGCTGTCCGGATTACCTGTTTTAGTTCCAATATGTGCTCTTTTTGCCTGGCTTCAGTAACAAGCGCATCTTCAACTTCTCTTATGGCTTTGAGGATGGTTTGACGATAGGCTGCAAGGTTTTCATCTTTCATGGCCATGGTTCGATCAACTTCAGCAGCACGCCGGTTCCCATCGAAAACAGGCGCAGTTAAGTTTGCAGCAAGACTGAGCAGCCAGTTGTCGAGAAGAAGGTCAAGATGCTCATTTTCAAAGATAGCCCTGGCTGAGAGGGTAAGAGACGGAAGCCTGTCTGCCCGTGCGGCTGATACATTCCAACCGGCGGACTGAAGCCTTAACTGTGCGGCTTTAATATCCGGGCGGTTTTCCAGAAGGTCTGCCGGTATTCCTGTGGACGGCATGGGCGCCAGTTTCGGCAAGTCAGGCCTTGAAATCACCAGCGGACTTCGAGGGGCTTTTCCAAGAAGTACTGACAATTCGTTCATGAGTTTACTCTCCTGGGCTTCCACCAGTGGTATTTGCGCCCGGACCTGGTCAATCACCTGCTGCTGCTGATAGACGTCTAATGCCGAAACCATGGCATGCCTGAACCTGAGTTCGATAAGCTCCAAAAAAGTCCGGTTGGTTTTTAACTGTTCATTTAAGAGATGTTTTTGCGTCCGCTGAGCAATGATCTGAAGCCAACGGTTGGTTACCTCGGCCGCCAGAGTGATAGCTGCAGCGTTAAGATCCTGTTTACTGGCTTCTGCCGAGAGGATTGCTGCTTCCTGTTCAGCCCTGACACGCCCCCAAAGATCCAGCTCATAGTTGCTGGAAACTCCCAGAGAGTAGTCCTCGGATGTACTGGTTGACGCTGATCCGTTTTTAGTCCTTTTCCTGGAATGCGTGGCTCCGGCCGTACCTGTCAGGTCTGGATACCGGTCCGCACCAGCCTGAACTGCCGTAGCTCTGGCCTGTTTAAGCCTGGCCCAAATCTGTTTTAAGTTCAAGTTATTAGAGAGAGCCTCTTCAACAATTGCATTAAGCTCTGAATCATTAAATGTTTCCCACCACTTTTGTTCCGGTGCTGCGTCGGTTGTAAACTCTGAAAATTTATCAGGAAGGGTTCCCCGCACACAGGGAATCGGTTCAGGGTTAAACAGCCTGCATGAGGCCAAACCCAGAATAGAAGTTATGACTAAAATAATGAAAGGGCCTTTTAGGGACATTTTTTATATAATTCTAACTTAGTGTAAAAACTTCAAAATAATAAAATTAAATTTATCACAGACTTGAAAAAGTTCAAGGTGAATTTTGATAAACCCCCAAGAATTTTCATTATTGCGCACCAGTTTACTGGAATACCGCTGTTTACAGGCAGAGCTGTACACAAAGACGCGAAGCCGCGTTTTTTTGTTCTTGACAAATAACAGGCATGTTGCCATTATATAAACCATACAAACCAGACATATTGCATGTATCAAATGGAGGAATGAGATGGCACTTGTAAAGAAGACCATTGAACTGGATCAGGATCAGATTAACCGAATCAAGACTGCGCTGAAAGCAAAATCGGAAAAGGAGGCTATAAATGCCGTTATAAAGCAATTTGACACCGATTTTCAGCTTGCAGAGACAACCCTTAAGGACGCTGGAAGTTTTGATTTTGAGGAGGTCTAAGGGATGCAGGAGAAAGTTGTTTTTGATACGAGTGTATATATTGGAGTTTTCAACCAGGGTCTTTATCAAGATGAAATTGATGGATTCAACAAGGTTATGTATCTGGTTCATCCAGTGCTCCATGAATTATGGATTGGAGCCAGAAGAAAACGAGAAGTCAATCATCTTATCAATTTTGGGGCCAAATTTCTCCAATTAGGAAGACTTGTAGTCCCCTCATCTGCTACACAGCTCTTGATTGGAAGGGTATGTCAGAAGCTTCGTTCTTCTGGGAGGCTTGATCCGGCAAATCCTCGTATTTACAACGACGTCTCCATTGCATTGCTTGCAAGGCAGATAGGGGCGGTAGTTGTGACGACAAATATCTCCGATTTTAAAAAAATCCATCAGATAGTTGATTTCAAATTCAGGAAGGTGATGTGAGCTTTAGGCTTGTATTCTGCTTTCCTGGACTGAGAGGATTCCGCCATTGCGTATTTTTGAGCGAGCCCCTAGAGTTATGAACGCTCTGCACGAACTTTCCGTCCCTCGTTCCGTTAATATTAGCAATAAAGTAACAAAACCGTTTGCCAAGGGGGTAGCGCGTCGTTCAAAATATCCTTATATTTTTTTAGGCGGTGGGTTGTGGTTTGTTAATATTGTTGACTATTTACCGTGTGTTAAGATAACTAAATATGCTTTAGGATTTTGCTGTTTTCCAATTCTTTCTGCTCTCTGTCACCACTGTAATAATTAGAAGTTGTAATCATTCAAGGAAGAGAAACAAATAATTCAATAATTATTAATTCGAGGATGAAAAATGTATCTAAAAACTTCATGCACACCGCGTGAGAGCGTTTTTAACAGGGACAGACGTGATGTTGTGCTGAATCTTTCAGATCTTCTTGAGTCTAAAATCGATGCCGAAGCTTTTTTTGAGGAAAATTTTATAACCTCAGGCATGAAGACCCTTTTGGAAAAAACATTCAGCAGGCTTGAAGGATCTATAGATCAGGCTTCCACATTTTTGCTAACCCAGGCAATGGGAGGAGGCAAGACCCACAATATGATAGCCCTTGGTTTGCTTGCACGGAACCAAAAACTTCGTTTGAAAATATTCGGTGCAAAAAGTCCGGGAGCAACACTTGGCAACGTAAGAGTGCTTGGATTTACCGGAAGAGAGTCGGATGCACCCCTCGGGATATGGGGATCTATTGCCGAGCAGTTGGGTAAAAAAGAGGTGTTCAATAATTATTATTCTCCTTTACAGTCTCCTGGTGTAACTGCATGGATTAACCTGTTAAAGGATGAACCTACGGTAATCATGCTGGATGAACTGCCTCCTTATATGGAGTATGCCAAATCGAAGGAGATTGGTAACAGCGATCTTGCGGTAGTCACGACGACAGCTCTTTCAAATCTTCTTGTTGCGGTTAATAAAACGGAACTTTCCAATGTCTGCGTCATTATATCCGATCTTACGGCTACATATGAGGGAGGAAGCGCGCAGATAAACAAAGCCCTTGAAAATCTCCAGAAAGAGACGAACCGTTCAGCGCTCAGAATAGAGCCGGTTAATACTCACGGCGATGAACTGTACCATATTTTGAGAACCAGATTGTTCGAGACGCTGCCGGATGAAGCTACAATAAAAAAGGTTGCCAATAAATATGCATCGGCTGTTAAAAATGCAAAAGAGATGGATGTAACCAACGCGTCTCCGGATTCTTATGCGGCACAGATTATTGAGTCCTATCCTTTCCATTTTGTAATACGTGACCTTTATGCAAGATTCAAAGAAAACCCGGGATTTCAGCAGACGAGAGGGCTGATCCGGCTTATGCGCATTATTGTATCCAGTATTTATGAAACCGGACGAGCGGATGAAATCATGCTTGTTCATCCGTATGATCTGGATTTAAACAATGAAGAGGTTTTTTCGGAAATAAAAACCATTAACCCGACTTTAAGCGAGGCGGTAACTCACGATATTGCCAAAGAGAGCCATTCTGTTGCAGAGGAACTTGATCAGCGACTTGGCTCCGGTACAGATGCCCAAGATGTATCAAAGCTTATTCTCGTAGCATCCCTTGCCAATATTCCCGGAGCCACCCATGGCCTTCGTGAATCTGATATTATGGGATATCTCTGTGCGCCGGGCCGTGACATTTCCAAAACAAAAAAGTATATTGTTGATTATCTCCCCACACAGGCATGGTATCTGCATACCAGCGCAGATGGAAGGCTCTTTTATAAAAACACCCAGAACCTGGCAGCTAAACTGCACTCAATTGCTACTGGCTACAACCGGCAATCCTGTCTAAAAGAGCTGAGGGAATATCTAAGGTCTTTGTTTTCACCTGAACAAAAAGACTGTTACCAGAAGATTGAAATTATTCCTGCTATTGATGAGGTTGATATTGATGCGAATAGAGTCAGCCTCATTATAACAGAACCAACCGGCAACGTAGCAGGCGCAACGAAGTTGAGTAAGGACTGGGATAAATTTGCAAATGATATTGAATACAAAAACAGAATTGTTTTTCTAACCGGAAATCATGAAAATATCCTGGACCGTGTTGTGGACCAGGCAGCTCAATATCGAGCAATACAGTCCATTGTTGATGAATTTGACTCTGAGAGGCTTTCTGATAAAGACCCGCAACGCATCCAGGCTCAAACAAGCCGTGATAAAATCATTCTTAGCTTGCGAAGCGCTATCCAGGAGGCTTTTACAACACTGGTATATCCGTCAAAAAATGGATTTCGCGCAACTGATTGCAGAATTCAGTTCAGTGATAATCAGTTTGATGGCGAAAAACTCATTCGTGACACACTTGAAAAGGTTCAGAAATTTACTAACGAGATTACTGGAGACACATTCAGAAAAAAGTGCGAGACGCGTCTTTTTGGCGGGCAGCAAAGTTCTCAGTGGTCAGAGATAAAACGACGGGCCGCCACCCTCACTACCTGGCAGTTCCATCGACAGGACGCATTGGATAAACTTAAAGAGACATCTGTAAGCCAGGATATATGGAGGGATGAAGGGGGTATTATTAACAAGGGCCCATTTCCTCCGCCAAAAACCGAGGTAAGGGTACAGAAGATATCAAGAAACGATGACACAGGTAAAGCCACACTTAAAATCACTCCTGTGCATGGAGATATCGTATATTACGAGACAGGCGGAGCAGAACCCACAACATCGTCAATAAAGCTTGATTCATTCAACAATGTACAAATCAGCGACTTAAAGTGTAACTTCATCTGTATCGATTCTACAGGCAAGCATAAACAAGGCGGTTTGGAAACATGGACAAACACAATTACCCTTAAACATCGTGTATTTCAGCAAGGCAACGACTGGATGGTTGAACTTAAAGCCAGTCCTAACGCTGATATCAGGTACACAACGGACGGATCCGACCCCAAAACAATGGGAGGTTCATATAGCGCTCCCTTTCCGGTACCTGAATCAAGTCCCTTTGTATTAGCGATTGCCCGGCGAGATGGTGTATCTTCTTTTCAGGAAAAGATAAATGTTAATGATTACAGGAAGAAAACCGTTAAGCTGGATCCATCAAAAAAGGCAGTATGGAAGCGAAGACACATCAACCTTACAACAAGAGATGCATATGCATTCATAGAAAGGCTTAAAAAATTTGAAGGTAAAGCATGTGGTGTTACAATAGATATTCGATCCAATAATGATGACCAGGATATAAGCTATACAGCTACAGATAATTTTGTGCTTTACGGAAATAAGTTTGAAGAGATTGTCAAGCATCTCCAAGCAGTTATAAGCGGCAGTCAGATTTTTTTAAACATCGAACGGCTGGAATTTGACAGAGCTCAACATCTGCTTGACTGGATTGCCGATGCAAGAAGCAGCCTGTCTCCCGGAGAAGTCAGCCAATAAGTAAACAAATCAATTATGACGAAAAAAAAACAGACCATACTCGGTTTTGGTTATAATCCTGATCTTACTGACCATTATTTTCTGGTTACCATTCCGGCCTCCCGGGCAAAAAGCGCAGAGGTTATGATTTCCGAGCATTTTGAGTGGCAAAAACCTGAAAAAGGCAAAGAAATCTATACATCTTTAAATAATGAAAATGCCCATATTAAAGTGATCCTGAAACGATTCATGTGGGGCGATATTGCCGAAGAAACAAAGGCGGAATTCAACCGCCGCCTTCGGATTTACGGCATTGAACCCGGTAAATGGAAAAAAAAAGGTCAGATCCACCTGGAACGAACTCTTGGCAAGGAACTCGTACTGCTTGCCTGGGCTATTGAAGAATGCGACCCAGTGCTGATCAGTACGGCTGTCCGTAACTGGCTTGGACTTGCCCCTGAAGAACGGTGGTGGCTTTATACCATGACCAATGCCTCCACCGGTCATGCGCTTAATGATCGCAACAAAGGATGGAGAAAGGCAATTCGATTTGCATTAACGGAAAATCCAGTTTCCGACCAGGCCCTGCTGAAACGTAGAGAAGAATTTCAGAAGTCACTTTTCAACGGAATATTCAGATAAGGAATATCTATGAACGAGCGGGTTTTTATTGAGGAACAGTTTCCAGTCTCAAGGGTTTCAAAAGAAAGTTATAAAGAAAGAAAAGCTAATCTCGGGCAGACTCTCACAGGTCTTGGTAAGTGGTGGGGACGAAAACCGTTAATTCTGATTAGAGCATCTATAATCGGAATGCTCATGCCAGTGTCTGATAACCCAAAAAAAGATCAGGATATTTTTATAAAGATTCTCACCATGGATGATGACGGCCTGTGGCTGCGCCGGTCAAAATCAATTCCCGCCGGAGTTATTCAGGCCAACCTTTCAGAAGAAGAATGGAATGAACTTATAGCTGATAAAGAAGGCAATTTAAAACATACCTGGTCAACAGGGCTTAGTCCTGAAGAAAAAGAACAGGTTCTTCGCAAAGTATTTGGTCAGGTTTCATATGATGAAAAGCTTACATACTGCGTCCGGCCGGAACAGATCGACGGCCCGGGTGAAGAAGCCTGGCTGGAGATAAATACACATCTTGGGACAGACGCAAAAAACATTCAGGACCTGGTAACAGAGCTTGGGAAAAGAAGATTCGGCCATACACCAAAAGTCGGGGACTGTTTTTGCGGGGGAGGTTCCATCCCATTTGAGGCTGCGCGGCTTGGGTGTGAGCCGTTCGGCTCTGATCTTAATCCGGTTGCGGCTATGCTTACATGGGCTTCAATTCATCTGATCGGAGGCGGAGAAAAAATACAGAAACAGGTTCAGGAGGCTCAAAAAAAAGCATACGAAGCTGCTGACAAACAGATCACAAGATGGGGGATTGAACACAACGACAAAGGCTGGCGTGCAGATGCATACCTTTATTGTGTTAAAACCAGGTGCCCGGCGACAGGGCTGATGCTGCCGCTTGCCCCTTCCTGGATTATCAGCGAAAAATACAATGTCTGCGCTGTACTGAAAAAAAATGACGCTGAAAAAAAATATGACATGGAAATAGTCACGGGCGCAGATAAAGAGACCATGGCCAAAGCAAAACAAGGGACAGTTCGCAACAGCAGGATGGTCTGCCCTGAGACAGGTGAGGAATTTTCCATTTCAGGGATTCGTGGAGACCGGAATATAGACGGCAAAACCATATATGGCCTGAGACTCTGGGAAAATGACGATTTTGTGCCCAGACCGGCTGATGTGTTTCAGGAGCGGCTATACTGCGTAAGGTGGGTGGAGACGTATCTTGAGAAAAACAGGCAGGGCAATCTTGTTGAAAAGACAAGAAAACATTACTGCTCCGTAACAGAAGATGATATAAAACGTGAGAAGCAGGTGCTGAAACTGTTGCGAGAGCGGTTTGCCGAGTGGCAGGAGAAGGGGTATATACCGAGTCGGAAGATTGAACGGGGTGGGGTTAAAACAGAAGAACCTATCAGAACACGCGGATGGACTCACTGGCATCATCTTTTTAATCCGAGGCAGTTGCTGGTAAATGGGTTGCTTTTTTCTAAGGCACATAATGCACATATTTATGAAAAAGTATCATCATTTTTAGGTGTTGCAAAAATAGTTGATTGGAACTCAAAACTATGTGCATGGATGCAACATGCAACAAACCAGAAAGGTAATCAAACATTTGTTAATCAAGCACTTAATACTTTGTTTAATTATTCTACACGCCCACTTCCTAAACTAAAAGGTACTTGGGAGTCTCCAACAGCATTTCAATGTTATTTTATTAAAGGAAATCATAACATATCTACATTAGATGCTAAATTAGAAGTAAAGAAGAATGATCTATGGATTACTGACCCTCCTTATGCAGACGCAATTAATTACCATGAGCTGACCGAATTTTTTCTTGCCTGGTATGAAAAACATCTCCCAAAGACTTTTCCCGACTGGTACACGGACACCAGAAAAGCTTTGGCTGTCCAAGGCTCTGGCGAAGATTTCAAACGCGCCATGGTTGAAATCTATAAAAATCTTACAAACCATATGCCGGACAATGGGCTACAGATGGTGCAGTTTACCCATCAGGACTCATCAGTCTGGGCAGACCTTGCCATGATTTTATGGGCGGCGGGACTTAAAGTAACCGCGGCCTGGACAATTGCCACAGAAACATCATCCGGGCTTAAAAAAGGCAACTATGTTCAGGGAACAGTACTCCTTATCCTTCGCAAACGCTTGTCCAACAAAATGGCCTTTCTTGATGAAATCTATCCTGAAATCGAAGACGAAGTTCGACAACAGCTTGATTACATGATGGAACTGGATGACAAGGATGAGCCCAATTTTGCGGATACCGATTACCAGCTTGCGGCTTACGCGGCTGCTTTAAGAGTATTGACACAGTATGGTGATATTGAAGGCCGGGATATTCGGCATGAGCTTTTCAGGCAGCGGGAGGCGGGCGAAAAAACAGCATTTGAAAAGGTCATTGACCGGGCTGTTGAAATTGCATCAGATCATCTTGTTCCCTCAGGAATCGACCGCCGGTACTGGAAAAACATTTCAGCGCCGGAAAGGCTCTATTTGAAAGGGCTGGAGCTGGAAAAACATATGGAGGCAAGATCAGGGGCATATCAGGAACTGGCCAGGGGTTTTGGTGTCCGTGATTATAGGTTTATGTTTGCCGGCACAAAGGCCAATGCAGTTAGATTTAAAACAGGAACAGAGTTCAAAAAAGCAGGTTTAGGCGGAACAGGTTTTTCCGGATCACTTACTAGAAATATGCTTTTTGCCATACATGAAACCGTTCGCACGGAAGATGCTCGCGAAGGATTGAACTGGCTGCATACCGAGATCAAAGAATACTGGAACCAGCGCAAATCAATTATCGCAGTACTGAAATATTTATCAAAATTGAATCACATCCCCCATATGACCCATTGGGAAAAAGACGCAGACGCAGCCCTGCGTCTTGCCGGAGCAGTAGAAAACGACCATGGAGGTAAGTTGTAAGCGTGAATATTCAATACGTAAGAAGTCTTGTCCGGGAATTTATCGCCATGCCGCACGAAACGGAATGGCTTGAATTTAAATGTAATTTTGCAGATCCTCAATCTATTGGTGAATACTTATCTGCACTGTCAAATTCGGCTGCGATCAATGAGAAGCATTTTGGATATATTGTTTGGGGCATAGAGGATGCATCGCATATTATATCCGGCACTGCATTTAAACCTCGTCAAGCTAAAAAAGGAAACCAGGAACTTGAAAGTTGGCTTGCAATGCATCTTTCACCTCGAATCGATTTTAAAATTTATGAATTCACATATAATGAAAAAGCGATTGTGATCTTTGAAATTCCATGCGCGAGCCATCGTCCAGTAAGCTTTAAGGGGATTGAGTACGTCAGAATTGGAAGCTACAAAAAAGCATTAAAGGAATTTCCTGAAAAAGAAAGGCAACTATGGAATTTGTTTGAGCGCACTCCATTTGAATTGCAGGTGGCAAAACAAAATGCAACTTCAGATGAAGTCCTGAAGCTGCTGGATTATCCAGCCTATTTTGATCTGACCAATCAACCGTTGCCTGACAATAAAGAAGGTATTTTAGAAAAATTATCGTCTGAAAAAATGATAATTAGAAAGGATGGTGGGCTATTTGATATAACAAATCTTGGCGGGGTTATGTTTGCCAGGGATTTGAATTCATTTGAGCGGATATCTCGTAAATTAATTCGTGTAATTGTTTACAAAAATTCAAATCGTGTTGAAACAATCAGGGAACAATCCGTGGTTAAAGGTTATGGTCCAGGCTTTGAAGGTGCGATATCTTTTATAAACAACCTTTTGCCGGAAAATGAATTTATCGATCATGCACTGCGGAAAAGTGTCCGCATGTATCCTGAAATAGCGATTCGTGAACTGGTTGCCAATGCCGTTATCCACCAGGATTTCACTCTCAGGGGTACAGGCCCCATGGTTGAGATTTTTTCTGACCGGATAGAAATAACCAACCCTGGTATTCCTTTAATTGACACCTTACGTTTTATTGACGAACCACCGCAGTCAAGGAATGAAGCTTTAGCTTCATTTATGAGAAGAATAAATATTTGTGAAGAAAGAGGCAGCGGAATTGATAAAGTAATTTTTCAGGTGGAACTTTTTCAGCTTCCTGCTCCGGAATTTACCGTTACTTCTAATCACACAAAAGCCATTTTATATGCACATAAAGATTTTGCAAAAATGGATAAATCTGACCGCATCAGGGCCTGTTACCAGCATACTTGTTTACGATACGTTTCAAATAATTTTCTGACAAATACATCATTGCGAGAACGATTTTCGATAGCAAAAAAGAATTATTCAATGGCTTCAAGAATTATTGCAGATACACTTGAGAAAAATTTGATTAAACGGCACGATCCTGAAAATTTGTCAAAAAAACAGTTTAAATATGTTCCTTTTTGGGCATAAATTTTATGTGACTGGCATGTGACTGGAGCATAACGTGAAAGCAGATTAATTAGCTTGTTTGCATTTAACATATAGATATAATTGTAAATTAAATAACAAACAATTAGATTCTTATGTGACTGAAAGTAGATTCTTATGTGACTGAAAGAAAAAACAGGGAGAAAGAATCATGATAAGGCGTTTTTCATCACGCCTCCAGAAACTTGATGCATCCTTTATAAACGACCGCTTGAAAGGCGCTGTTTCCTACGACCGTATTGCCGGATACTTTCGTTCATCCATGTTGGAGGTTGCCGGGGAAAAACTTGAGAATATGGATGGCAATGTCCGTGTGGTCTGTAATTCCGATATTGATTCTGAAGATGTAAAAACAGCCAAAGCAGCTCAACAGGCTATGCGCAGATCATGGTGTGAAGGAAATCCTGAAAAACTCGGCGAGTCTTCAAAAGATCGTTTCAGCCGTTTATATCAGTTTATCAAAAGCGGTAAACTTGAAATCAGGGTTCTTCCTGATGAGGCTTTTGGGCTGATCCATGGTAAGGCCGGTGTTATTCAATATAATGACGGAAGTCAAACCTGTTTTATGGGAAGCACCAACGAAAGCCTTTCTGCCTGGAAACTGAATTACGAATTAGTATGGGAAGATGATTCCATCGAAGCGGTAAAGTGGGTGCAGGATGAATTTGATGCCCTGTGGTTTCACCCACTGGCCATTTCCTTAAGTGATTTTGTTATCCGAGACATTAAACGTCTTGCCCATCGAATCGAAATATCCATAGATTCCTGGAAGGATAATCCTGAAAGCGACCCGGCTTCCGGTGTAATCGAAACACCTGTTTACCGCAGAGAATATGGGCTTTGGGCACATCAGAAATTCTTTATAAAACTTGCCTATGACGCCCATCTGAATGAAGGTGCAAGATTTGTCCTGGCAGACCAGGTCGGGCTGGGGAAAACTGTTCAGCTCGCACTAAGCGCCATGCTGATGGCATTACATGGTGAAAAGCCTGTTCTAATAATCGCTCCGAAACAACTTTTGATTCAATGGCAGGATGAATTGCGAAACCTTCTGGGAATACCTTCTGCCGTATGGAATGGAAAAGACTGGATTGACGAGCAGGGCATTATCCATCCTTCAAAAGGAATTGAATCCATAAAAAAATGTCCGCGCAAGATCGGTATTATATCCCAGGGGCTTATAACTTCGGGTTCTGAAACTATGGAATACCTGAAATCTATGAAATTTGAATGCATTGTCATTGATGAAGCACACCGGGCAAGGCGCAGGAAAATAAGCGATCAAAGCGTTTTTGAACGGGCTGAGCCAAACAATCTGATGCGGTTTTTATGGGAGATAAGCCCGAGGACAAAAAGCATGCTTCTGGCCACTGCAACACCTGTTCAGCTTCACCCGATTGAAGCATGGGATCTTTTAAAAATTCTTGCAGAGGGCAATGATCAGGTATTGGGCACTAAATGGTCGGAGTGGCAAAAACCGCATAAAGCAATACCTGTTATCATGGGAGATTCTGAAATACCCGATGAACTCGGAGAAGCCTGGCGATGGCTTAGAAACCCGATGCCTCCGGAAGTCGAAGGCATTGTTTTCAGGAACTTTAGAAGAAATTTAGGGTTGAAGAGCAAAGACTTTGTTGCTGATGGCGACAGCCTTGATTATTTACGGCCCACTGAAATTACCCGCTTAAAAAGTGTAATGCCGGAATTTGGAAGAAAATATAATCCGTTTATCCGCCACATTGTCAGGCGAACACGCAATTTTCTTGAACAAACTATTGATCCATCAACCGGTGAGCCCTATCTCAAACCGGTTAAAGTAAAGTTGTTTGGCGAAGACAGTACAGATTCACTTCCTCTGCCGCCTTATTTACAGGATGCTTATAATGATGCAGAAGAATTTTGTTCGCTTCTCGGGCAAAGAGTAAAAGGGGCTGGTTTCCTAAAAACACTTTTATTAAGAAGAATAGGCAGCACTATATATGCCGGCAGACAGACCACTGAAAAGATGCTGAATGAGTGGGGCAACGAATCCTGCATTATTGATATGTCGCTTTTTGAGGAAGATGATGATTACCGGATTGTCAAAAATGAAAATAGTAATATGAAAGATCTGAGCGGAGCTGAACGGTCTCTTCTGGAGCGATGTCTAAAAGCCCTTGAAAGCAATCAAGAGCGCGATCCTAAATATCAGAAGGTTGTAGAATATATAGTTGACAAGAACTGGCTTGAATTCGGATGCATTGTGTTTTCACAATACTTTGACTCTATCTGGTGGCTGGCAAACCAGCTTTCCGATGATTTCCCTCATGAACCAGTTGGTATTTATGCAGGAGGTAATAATTCAGGTATTATCCTGTCCGGTGAGTATAAAAGAGTGTCAAGAGATGATCTGAAAGAAAAAGTTCGACAAGGGCAGTTGCGTCTCCTGCTTGGAACAGATGCAGCCAGCGAAGGATTGAACCTTCAGAGGTTAGGAACTCTTATCAATCTTGACTTGCCCTGGAATCCAACTCGTCTTGAGCAGAGAAAAGGGCGTATTCAACGAATAGGCCAGATACGAGATGAAGTGTATGTTTATAATATGAGATATCGTGATTCTGTTGAAGATCGCGTTCACGAGTTGCTGTCGGATCGTTTAGAGGATATTTATGATCTTTTTGGCCAAATTCCAGACGTATTAGAGGATGTTTGGATAGATATCACCAATGGTGAAATAGAAAATGCAAAGAAGTTGATAGACTCGGTTAAACCGAAACACCCCTTTGATGAAAGATACAACCAGATAACCGAAATAGACTGGGATTCATGTTCGAATGTTCTCAATGCTGATGAGAAAAGAAAAATTCTATTAGATGAATGGTAGATAGCACTTTGCAATGCAGATCAGGTCACCCAATGCGGGAAACCGTCATGCAAAGCATAAAAGCATAGACGTTATATATTCCTTACGGCCAATCTCACCAGATGCCAGAAAAGAAGTCCTAAAGCGCCTGTTAAAACTAAACCACGGAATCCATGAACAGGAAGTGAAAGCCGGCCTTCATGCAAAAGGAAAAAGCAAAAAGAAACAAAAAGCCGATGCATCAGAACAAATGAAGTTGTTTTAAAAAAACGCATAAATTATAAAAAATCAATATTTACTCGTCAAGTGGTTTTAAATTTGATATTAGACGGAAACTATATACTAACTGGTTCGGCGGTGGAAAAAATAACAAAATTTGATCAGATGCAAGATGTCAAGTAGCCTTATAAGTATGGTTGAGTTGAGAGGCGGCAGGCATCTTTAGCTGGTACATTCAAAATTCTTTGAAAATGTGTTGACTCGGTAAAAAAAACGAATGGCAGGCGCTTGGACTCTGATATGCTGTTTTTCAATGCCCAATTTCGGGTGCGTTGAGTACAACGTCCTGGAGGTAAGTTACGTGAAGTGCCCCGCACTGATCGAGAAGAACGATTTGAAAGGTAGTCTTTGGTTTCGTGACAGGAGCGTTAGAGTATGAGTCAAGTTCCTCCTCAGTCTCAGCCACAGGAACCTCCGGCGATGGGAGAACGCCGCGCTCGTTGGGGTTATGGCTATCAGGACAAAATCGCCACAGAACGTATTCTCAATCTTCTGAGAAAAGACCTTCGGGAAAGGAGTACCCTTTTTGAGGGTGTACGCCTCGCAGACCTTGATGCCGGACGCGTAGACGATTTCGTCCTGGTTTGGGGAAAGAAGGTCGAGGGGAATTCAATCAAATGGAGCCGTGAAGCCACCCCACTCAACTGGGGAGAACTCATGGGCGCGAATGGTCTGCTTAAAGAATTAGCGGACGGATACCAGCGTCTCAAGGACCGATGGCCTGGCAAAGCTGTTTCTGTCCGACTCCAGTCAAATCGGCCGCCCTCACCTGAGAAACATCACGCGCAACTCATTTCTACATTAAGCGTCGCTGAATTTGTGAGAGACCACTGGTCCTCTGGGCCCACATCCCATGACTCTGCTCAGGTTACTGACGTATGGTCAAAGATCTCCGAACACGTATGCCTAACTGGCGCCAATTTTTCAGAGTTCGTCAATTCCTGTAATTTCTCCCTCGGATATCCTGAGCCGCCCGGAAGTGGACCGGACTCACAGGACTGGCGGCACTACAAGAAGCAGTTCGAGGACCTGCATAAAGCCATCGCAACATGGCTTACGAACAACCCCCATAGTGACTTCATTGACCGCTTCTTTTTGCTATCCGCGATAGGGTTCAGGGGCAATCGTTCAGGGATGATTCAAAGATTCCCTCTTCCTAAAATTCCCTACTCGAAAAACGGAACATCGGCTGATCAGCTTAAACAATTGATAGACACGACAGGGGGCGGCTATATTGCTGTTGTCGGGCCTGCTGGTATAGGCAAGTCCACTCTCGTCCAAGACGTACTTTCTAATGCTCAGTACCCATTTTTTATCCCCTACTACGCTTTCCTCCCTGACACCGACGGAAATCGGGACCGCGGCGAGGCACTGACATTCTTTCAGGATGTCATAGGAAGACTCGACAAATTCTTTACGCATCGATACAGCTTGGGAATCTCTGATATTGCTCAAGGACGTGAAGCTCTTCGTGAGCACATGTCTAAGGCGAATGAGCAATACATCATTCAGGGCCATAAGGCAATCCTACTCATCGACGGGCTTGACCACGTATCGCAAGAGATCAACCTTCAGAATACCCTGCTCCAAGAATTGCCCAGTCCCGACGAAGTACCAGATGGATTCCTGATCATTCTAAGCTCACAACCACAGGCTTTGATCCCTGGCACCATTACGGCACAAGTCGGTAATGTTGTACCTCCGCAATCTGATCGCAGAATCGAAGTGTCGGGTTTGACCCGGCCCGAGGTCCATGAAATCCTTGGAAAGATAGACAAAACGACGACGGGCTTGAAGCGTGATGCTTTATACAATGCCAGCATAGGAAATCCACTTATTCTCACGTACCTGTTGAACCTATTCCAGCGAACGCCGGAAACCACAGTCGAAGAGGCTGTTGCGTTGGCTGGCAACTACGCCGGCGATATCGTTGAATACTATCAATCAAGGCTATCCATACCTCTCCAAGACGCCCAAACAAGACACCTTCTGGGACTTCTTTGCCGTGCCGCACCGACGATT
>JAJSZT010000026.1 GCA_030272815.1 Deltaproteobacteria bacterium | reverse complement strand
TAAAAACATCCTCATCCTCGATATCTTCATCATTTTTTGGCAACCATGATCCAAAGAAATCCTCAACGTGACCTTCTGATAAAATATGCATAATATTAGTTGGAAGCGGATATTTCCTTTTTAAATAGTCAAGTCTATACCAATCTTCATCATCCTGAAAACTAAACCCATGAATTTCAGTATTGCATACTTGATCAATGTAACTGTCGAGAAAATCATAATTCTCTTTTGCGTGTTTCAAAATGGAAACTTCTAATAGCTCTGATTGAACTTGCGCAAACTCGCATAAAAGCTGACACAACTCAATAAGCTCCAGGTCAAAATGAATTTTTGAAAAAGAATCTCCACTTGACGGAGCCCTATAAGAAATCAGTTCTCTATATGCTTTTAAATGAAGAATGTAATTTTTTAATTTTTCAGAAAACTTTTTATCTAATTTCGCTAAAGCGTCGCATACAACATTAATTGATTTTGTATGTTCCGTTGTTATTAAGACACCATTATCCCATTTAGCCTCCGGCAATAAGAATACTACTGATCTAAGCGATGACTGAATTGAATAGTATTCAAGGTAACTTGATAAGATCCGTAGATTTTTGCTTTCAGCAAATTCCAGGCTATTTATCATCAATGATGCCGAAAGCACCATTTTTGCAGAAAGATAGACTCTGCATAACCATTCAGAATTTAGATGATTATTCCAATTTTTTGTAATCTTGGAGTATAAAGCAAGGTTGCCATACGAATATTTTTTAACAAATTTTTCATCAAACACTTTCGAAAATGTGCGAAAGTCGTACCACCAGTCCCTCCCGGCGAAACTGTTTTTTTCTCCAATGATTTTTTTGACGAATATATGACTCATACTTTTATATCATTGATATCCCAACTCTGCTAATCAGCCGCGCGGGTTTTTGCGTCGGATGCATTAGCCTTGTTCGCCAGCATTCTAACTATTACATTGAGAGGTTCGTTTATGTGATCTATTTTGGCAATCCCGTTCGGGACGCTGGGGTCGCTATTTCAAATCCAGTCTTCCCGACCATTATGAAAACAAGGGGTTGCGAGAAATTCTCGTACCCCCCTTGTTTATGGCATTTTGGTAATTGGTTACCAGGCTATTTCCCATTTTCAAGGGCCGATGCATCATTCTTTTTGCGTTCCTTGTCCATGGCAATAAAATTCATTGGTGGGATAAACAACGGTTCGTTACCTGCTTTGCGAGTCAATTCACTCACAAATTCTCTTATATACGGCATTATCTGAAACGGGCAAATAACGTTAACAAATCTATCTAACTCATCATCATCAGGATCTTGGGACAGGGTGTAGGACGCCCCATATTTTACATTGAAACTAAACGGCAAGCTTGGTGCATGACAGTTTACTTCAAGGGTTATTATCAGTCGCCGATCATCTTTAATGTAATTGTTGCCGCAAACAATATCCATATTAACTGGTGACACATCATCATCAGACGACGTGTCTTCTTCCTCAATATCCTTCATAGAATAACGGCAATCAAGCAACTTGATTTCATCAATAAACATTTTTGTTGTCATATTATTCAATCTTTCATTCTGGCTCAGACTGAGCACTGTCTGATATTGTAATCAACCTTTCTTTCGATTTTGCGAGCCTTCTTTTTTCTATAAAGGGCTTCGATTTGGATCACTTTTCCTTCTTCAACATTTTTCCATTTGCTAATAAATAGCTTAATCGCTGACGGATACTCTCTAAGCACCCTTAATAGATTATCCATGGCCACACCCTGGGTGGCCTGGCCGCTTTCATAACGAGCAAAATTCTTTTTGCCCACTTTAAGAGCTTTGGCAAACTGCACCTGGGTTAAATTAAAGCCTTCTCGAATCTTCTTGATTTCATCGCTCACAAGAAGGCCATCAGCTATTCGTCTTTCATCGGTTAAAAATTTTTCCAGGGATCGACTATCTTTACGATTGGTAAGCGATTCTCCACAAACAGGGCATTCAAAACAGGTTATATCCTTGGCTACAGACTTTCTTTCATTGTACTCGAATTCTAAATCCTTTACTTTTTCCTCCAAATTACCAGATTCACACACCGGGCACAGGTCCCCCGCTGCATATTCCATGCGCCGCCTCCTTTTGCATTATTGAATACTCGTATCCTTTTTAAATGACAACACTAACACTCTATCGCCATATTTTCCGATTTTCTTAAATTTTATGTATACAGGAACATTGCGGATAATCTTTGTATATACATCCTGATATTTGTGGTCGCGTTCACCCTCTACTGAATGTAGGAAGTTGCTTTTATTGAGGGCCAGGATCTCATTGTATATATCTGTTTCCGAAAAACCTATTTTGTGAGCAGTTGTTCTTACCGTGTCAGTAATACCACGCTGTCTCTCTTCAATAAGATATTGAATTTCACCGAGATCGTATTCAGGGTTGTCTTTTGTCACCCGCGCTCCTTTAAATATTATAATGATACTCCGGGTTTTAGTCAAGAAAATAAAGTATCATAGTGATACTTTGGAGGTAAGAACTTTTTTATACAAAATATGGTGTAGTGGCCAGGCCCCTACACTTTCTATCGTATGCTACCGCTTATTTATCTTGGTTCTCGTTCTTAAATATTGATGTTCGCTGGCTAATGATGTCGCTCCGCTCCTCAAATTATTTTAAAATCGAATAAAAAAACTAACGCCGAACCTTGAATGACTATTTCTGTTTCTTCATCTTTTCCCATTCAACGTTCGATTGCAATGTTGGACGGTCATTTTTTTCAGTACATCCTGGGCAAAAACAACTTAGCGCTTATGGGATCGGGGATCGGGTTTCAAGGGGCAGAGTTTTTCTTTTCATGATTTTTTCACTATAAATTACGAAAAAGTCTTGACTAATTCGGAATGAAGGTTTAAAAAGTCTACATGAAACGATATCTGACAAATTATATTCTGGACGATTTAAAAAAAAAGATTGTCCTGTTAACCGGCCCACGGCAGTCCGGCAAAACAGCCTTGTCAAAAATGCTGAGCAGCAATTTTGATTACCTGAATTTTGATAATCCGGAACACCGGTTAGGTCTCATCGAAAGATCATGGGACAGATCCAGGGATCTTATTATCTTCGACGAACTTCACAAACTTAAAAACTGGAAATCATGGCTCAAAGGTATTTATGATACTGAAGGTGTCCCGCCCCGGATAATTGTTACAGGCAGCGCCAAATTGGATACATACAGGAAGGTCGGCGATTCTCTTGCCGGACGCTTTTTTCAGTTCCGGCTGCATCCTTTTGATCTGAAAGAAATCAAAAAAATAAACGGCCCTGATAATATTCAGGCTGTCCTGGACCGGTTGCTTGATACCGGAGGTTTCCCCGAACCTTATCTGGAAGGAAGCACAAGATTTTATAACAGGTGGAAACGGTCACATCTGGACATCATCCTGAAACAGGATCTTGTTGATCTTGAAAATGTTCAGCAAATTACATCTATTGAAACTCTTATACAATTATTACGCAAAAGAGTTGGCGGCCCTGTCTCATACAACTCCCTGGCGCGGGATCTCCAGTGTTCCGACAAGACAGTGAAGAGATGGCTGACAATACTTGAAAATATGTACATCATCTTCAGGATCGGACCATTTCACAGAAATATCGCCCGCTCCATTCTTAAAGCACCTAAGTATTATTTTTATGATACAGGACAGGTTATCGGAGATTCAGGTATAAAATTGGAAAACTTGACTGCCTGCGCTTTATTGAAAGAAATCCATTACATCGAAGATTGTTATGGGGAGCAGGCGCAGCTCTATTATCTCAAAACAAAAAACAGCAAAGAAATTGATTTTTTTGTCACCAGGAATGAAGCGCCCTTTTTGATGACAGAGGTGAAATGGGCAGACAGCGCTCCGAGCAGGAACTTTTCTATTTTTGGCAAGTACTTTCCAAGGGCAAAAAAAGTACAAATTGTCAAAAAACTTGACCGTGAGAAAACGTACCCGGACGGAACAGAAATACGGTCAGCGCACAACTGGCTGGCTGACTTCTCCCTGGCCTGAACATCTATCAAAGCAGTGAAACCAAAATTAACAGGATTAACAGGAATTATGGTAATAGTTCACCACGGATTTTCACGGAATTACACTTGTATGTTGAAAATTAAATAAAATTTTATATTAAAACGAGGGTACGGGGGTGTCCCCCGTCCTTAATTATCAAAATACTCTTCTCGTAACACTTTAGCTTTATGAAACAAACCAGTCGTGCGTGAGCTTCAGGTGTGATCGAATTCAAATTTTTTAGAGGGTACCAACAGTATAACTAACTTTGGGGTCTCAAACAATGGTTACACTGTGGTTCAATTTAGGTTAAAATAGTGTCTACCGTCCGGGACTGCAATGACATATAGAATGTTCTTGATAGCTATTACAATTTCTGATAACTAAAATATTTCGTAATATTATACCTTAACTCCTTAATTTTTCCGGAGGGTAAAAACAATGGATCGGTTGAAAATAGTATCTCTATTTTGTTTGATTGCTTTCATTTGTATTTATGGATGCGCGTCTGACGAAGAAAAAAAAGCAGCTCACCTTGAAAAAGGCAAGACATACCTTGAAAAAGGTGAGCCCAAAAGTGCAGAACTTGAATTCAAAAGCGCCCTACAAATTGATCCTGAATATCTTGAGGCATATGCTAATCTTGGTGAGACATATCTTAAACTCGGGAAAGCTCAAGGAGCCTTCAGGTCATACTCAATGGTTGCAAAGCTTGATCCGGATAATATTGATGCTCAGCTTAAACTTGCCACATTCTATATGCTTGGCAGGAAATTCGAGGAGGCAAGAGAAAAAGTAGATGCAGTTTTAAGTAAAGAACCGGAAAATATTGATGCCCTGTTTCTGCTCGCCGGTTTGCAGGAGCAGGAAAAAAATCTGTATGATGCTGCATCTGTATATGAAAAGATTATTGAAATTGATAGGAATAAGCCACGTGCCTATCTTGCCCTCGCTCGTATTCTTGCACGCCAGGGGAAACTTTCAGAAGCTGAAGCTAAATTGAAACAGGCTGTTGTTATTGATCCAAAGGCAATACAACCCCGACTTTCTCTAATCAGTTTTTATATAAGCAAAAAAGACTTTAACCAGGCTGAAGCTGAACTAAAGAAAACTATAGAGCTAAATCCTGAAAATGCAGACCTGTATATAGTTCTTGGGAATTTTTACTTCAGGCTAAGAAACAGCGATAAGGCAGAAGCTGCATATCTGAAGGCAATTGAAACCAGTCCAGACAACGTTAAACCATATCTGGTAGCAGCCGGGTTTTACGATGTCACAGGCAAAGATGATAATGTCCTGAATATGTATGAAAAGGCATTGGAACTTAATCCCGACGATATCAGGATAATGAACAAAATTGCCAGATTTCACTTTAAGAATAGAAAAATAGATGAAGCTGAAAAATTTATAGAAAAAATTTTTAAAGGAAGACCAAAGCATTTTCCTACCCTGATGCTTAAAGGAGAAGTTCTTATTTTAAAGCGCGAATTTACAAAGGCCATAGAACTTCTTGACCAGTTAATAAAGGAAGAACCAAAATCGGAGCGCGCCCATTATTTCAAGGGCCTTGCTCATTTGGGTAAAGGTGAAAAAAGAATTGCAAAGACCTCTCTTGGCAAGGCTGTTGAATTAAAGCCGAATTATATAAAGGCAAAACTGCTGCTTTCTCAGATTTACTTTAGAGAACGCGACTTTGAACTGGCAAAAAAAGAATGCGAAGATATTCTTCTGATTCTTCCCAATTATTACCAGGCAAAGATGATTCTGGGGAATATCTTTATGTCTCAGGGCAAGATAAAAAAAGCTCAGGAATCATTTGAATCATTAACAAAAATAGCGCCTGAAAATCCCGCAGGCTTTTTCAGGCTTGGTTTATTACAGCGTTTGCTGGGAAAATATGATCTTGCTCTTGCGAACTTTGATAACGCCATGACTATAAACAATAAACTCGTGGATGTGTTTACTAATATTATCCTTGTTCATGCTGCTAAAAAAGAGTTTGATATTGCAATTAATAAATGTGGAAAACAGATAGAAATAGTAAAAGATCACCCTGCTCTTTTAGCTGTCGTTTATAATATCAAAGGCGGGCTCTATCTTGCACAGAATAAAAAACAGGAAGCAGAAGACTCTTACAAAAAGGCTTTGGAAGAAAATCCAAATTTTTTTCAGCCATATTCTTCACTGGCCAGAATATATCTTATGGATAAAAAAGAAGATATGGCTATTGCGCAATTTGAAGCAGTACTTGAGAAAAATCCCAAACATGCTCAATCCCATATGCTTCTTGGAACAGTGTACGATATGCAGAAAAAATTTGATCTGTCTGAAAAACATTACAGAGCAGCATTAGAAACTAACCCTGACTTCACTCCTGCTGCAAACAACCTTGCTTATCTGCTTGCCGTAAAAGGTGATAATCTTGATGAGGCTTTGGGTCTTGCACAGAAAGCAAAGGAAAAACTTCCGGACAACCCAGGTGTAATGGATACTCTTGGATTAATTTATTATAAAAAAGGCTTATACGATATTGCCATACAGGAATTTACAGACAGCCTTGAAAAGATACCTGACAATACGACCGTGCACTATCATCTTGGCATGGCCTATTATAAAAAAGGGAATAAAGAACTTGCCAGGGTTGAACTTGAGAAAGCTCTCAGCCTTAATGACAGCTTTGATGGTTCTGAGGAGGCGAGGAAGATACTGGCTGAACTGTAAGTTAAAAGGTGGAAGGCTGAAGGTGGAAGGTAGAAGGAAGGACTTAAAAAAATGAACATCGAACATCGAACGTCCAACATCGAATGTTGAATGGGAAAAGATGAAGAAACAGAAATAGTCATTCAAGGTTCGGCATTGGTTTTTTTATTCGATTTTAAAATAATTTGAAAAGCAAAGCGACATCATTATTCGACGTTCGACGTTCAATGTTCGATGTTTTGGACGTTCATCTTTCAAAACAACTCCGTAGGGCATAAATGCAACCCATGAACCTTTCTTATGAAATATCTTTCTTTTAAAATAGTTATATTATGCATATTATTGCCTCCTGTGGTTTATATATTTTCTGTACAATCCTTGGAAACTCGTCTGAAAAACAGATATACAAGCGAGATTGAAAATATTTATACTGGTGATACGGATGCTTTATTAGAAGGCAGTATCAGTATAAGAGATTCCATAAATAAAAATATTAATCTCTATTTGCAAAGCAAGTCTTTAATATTGTGGGGTGTAGATGTAAAAGTAACAGTTACCACAAAAAGAGGCACGATTTTATACCCTGCTTTTTTTGAAAATGATGCAACCTCTTTACTCCAGCCTGATCCAATCCAGATAGCCAATGAAAACTATAACCTCATGAATGAGGAGCTCATCCTGAATGTTGACCTGAAAGTTGGGCACAACACACTTATTTCAAATACAATACTGATTTTTTATATTTTTGTATCTTTAATTATACTTTATTATCATTACAGGTCAGGCTTAATAAAGGCAAAACAAGATGATATTAAAAAAGAAAAAGAAATTGACCGGCTCCTGGGGCTGAAAAAGATATACACAGAAAAGTTAATGACTCTTGGTCAAGATAGAAAAAAGCTTACTTCTGAAGCTAAAAAAATAAAAAATCAGATGGAAGATGAAAAGGAAAAGGCCAGCAGAAATGAAGATGAGATGATAAAAGAAATTGTTTTTCTTGAAAAAGAAACTGAGACAAATCTTGCTCTCCAGATTAAACAGCAGGAAGAAATTGATTCATTGAAAGAAAAAATTAATCGGTATACAAAGAGCTTACAAAAAGAATCCAGGCAAAAAACAAAAAATTATCCGAGTATCAAGAAACGATTTAATACGATTTATAAAAATCTTTCAATTAATGAAAGAGCAATAAACGGTTTTATTGATCTTACAGATGATATGAAGATAAAAGTAGAAGAAATTATCCACCAGCTTAACGAAGATCCAAAACTTGTTTCGATTAAAAGAAAGGTGTTTGGAAAAAAGGGGCATGAAACAGTATTAGAAGTAATATTTGCTTACAAAGGGCGCCTTTATTACAGAAAGACAAAGGATAACAAGATTGAAGTGCTTGTCATTGGGACCAAGAATACACAGGTAAAGGATCTGGAGTTTCTCGAAAAAATTTAAGCCATCCATAATAGTTCACCACGGATTTTCACGGAATTACACTGAATTATCAATAGACCTATTCTCAAGCGAGTTGTTTTGAAATAATTGATCAATTGAGCTTCGTTCTGATTTGTTATCTTTTTTATGGCCATGTTTTCTACGGTCTTTATATACTTCCAGTGCTGCGCCTATGATTTTATAGCTCAAATCTTCATATAGCAACTTAGTCATTGTTTATAATTTTCAGTGAAACTCCGTGTCGTTCCGTGGTGAGCTATCCCCCTTTTTGTTGAAGATTATTTAAAAATGCAGTTGGATTTGTTTCCTTAATATATTTTTTAATACCATCAACTATGGCCTCACACAATCGTTCCTGATATTTTGAATTTATTAATCTTTTACATTCTTTTGGATTACTTATAAATGAGGTTTCTATCAGGATAGCGGGCATTTGAGCTCCGAGAAGAACATAAAACGGCGCCTGCTTAACTCCTTTATTATTTATTCTGCTATATTTATTCTTTTTTAGACAGTTGCACAAAGCTGTCTGGACATGGCCGGCAAGACGGCTGGACTCATTTATTTTTGCATTCTGCATTAGATCACTTAAGATTGTCTGAAGATCGCTTATATTTTTTGTAGATGTGGCATTTTCACGTGCAGCTACTAAAATGGATTCATCATCTGTGGCAAGGTTAAGAAAATATGTCTCAATTCCAAATGCCCTCCTGCTTCTTGCGGCATTTGTGTGTATTGATATAAAAAGGTCTGCATTTTTTGTGTTTGCAATGGCTGTCCTTTCTTCCAAAGTTAAATAACGGTCACGAGTTCTGGTAAGAAATACTTCACATTGCAGCTCTTTGCGGATCTTTTTTGCAAGCTCCTTTGCTATCTTAAGAACAACATCTTTTTCATAAACGCCCTTAAGATACCCTGATGCCCCTCTATCACGCCCTCCATGACCTGGATCTATAACTATACGGTTTACTCCAAGGGATAGCTGTTTTGCCAAAGCGCTTGTTGTAAACTTTTTGTCCTTCTCAGCGGTCTTTAACTCTGATGTTTTTCTCTTTGCTTCCGTTCCCCAGACATCAATAACAATTCTGAATGGATTTTTAAGCGAAAAGATTTTATAGGTTTTAAATGACTTTATATCAACTACAACTCGAACCATATCTGCGGTAAACTGACCGGCTCTTACATCACTAAGCAAATCATCATGTATGGGAATCTTTTTTATTATACCATCTTCAAGCCTGCTATTGTCCAAATCAACATAAAGTCTTTTAGGTTTTTGAATTGATGGGTCTTTTCTCAGCAGTCTGTGATTATATGTTGTATCGTTATCCGCATCGATAACAATTCGAGTGTAGCTTGGATTGGACCAGTATCTGAGGCCGGTTATAGTAACAACTTTATTTGTTTTGGATGGCTTAATATCTTTTTTAAGCTTTTTTTTCTCAGAAAGTGATTTCTTTTTAGTAGATACTTTTATTTTTTTTGAGCTTTTCTTTTTTTCTTTTTTTGAAAAAACACGAATCTTTTTTATAGCGTTACCCTTGTATTTGCTTTTTGGGAACTGCTTTACTATGCGCTCAAAGATATCAATGGCTTCTTTTCTATCTGACTCTCTTAATGAAAGTTTGTATAGTTTGCTGTAAAGCTCTCCTGACATATACAGACCGGCCGCTGCCCAGGGACCTTTTGGATCATGTTTGTAAACCGCCTGAAACTTTTTAATGCAACTCAGCCAGTTATGTCTGTATTTATATTTTTGTGGGTTATTACGAAGTTTTTTATAACTTGTTTCGGCTTTAAAATATTTATCCTTTGCCGTGATTGCAAATGACGTGCTGGGCCACAAGACTGTAAGAGCATAGCAGCAGATGAGTAAACTAAATAATATGGTTTTTTTATTCAGCATAATAGTACAGGGGTCTGGGTTCAGGGTTCAGGGATTAGGGATTAGCCTCCCAGCTTCCCAGCCTCGGGTCCAATACAAAAAAGTGATAAGATATAAGACATTAAATGGGTAGCTTTTTTGAATATCGAATGTCGAACAGGGAATAATGAATGTCGAAGGAAGGAATTCTGCCATTTGATATAGGTTTTTTAAGTCATTCAATTGATCTCGATTTTTGTAACAAGCACAGGTATTGCCAAACAAAACAAGAACAAAACTTCGTAATTCGACATTCCCTGTTCGACATTCGACATTAAATCAGTATGTTCAATGGCTAAAAATATTATCACCAATGATGTAACTTTTTTGTATTGCACCTCCCAGCTTTCTAGCTTCCCAGCCTCCCAGCCTCCCAGCTTTCTAGCTTCCCAGCTTCATAGCTTCTCTATCTTTTCCTTAAGTTCATTAAGATAATTAAGCGCTTCAATAGGAGTTGTTTTGGATATATCAAGCTGCTGCAGCTTTTCAATTACAAAAGTTTCAGGTTGTCTGAATAGATTAAGCTGTACCTGTTGTTTATCGTGGTCGCCCATCATACTTACCTGCCATCTGTCTGGCGGGATAGAGGAGCTATTTAATTTGTTTTCCCTGTTCTCTATATTATAAAGGATCTTTTTCGCACGCTTTATAACATTTTCTGGGATACCTGCAAGCCGCGCAACCTGAATACCGTAACTTCGGTTTGTACCACCTTCAACCAGCTTTCTCAAAAAAATTATTTCATCATTCCATTCCTTTACCGCGATATTATAATTTTTTATTCTATGTTTTTTTTTCGCCAGATCAGTCAATTCGTGGTAATGCGTTGCAAATAGAGTTTTAACTCCTTTTTGATTTAAATCATGCAGGTATTCTGCTACTGCCCAGGCAATGCTTAAGCCGTCAAAGGTGCTTGTCCCCCTGCCGATCTCATCCATGATAACAAGACTTTGTTCATTTGCATTGTTCAGGATATTGGCTGTTTCCTCCATCTCTACCATGAAAGTGCTCTGGCCTGAAGAAAGATTGTCAAGCGCTCCTACACGGGTAAATATTCTATCTGTTACACTTATGGAGGCCTTTTCTGCGGGGACAAATGAGCCCATCTGCGCCATAAGCACTATAAGCGCCACCTGCCTGAGAACAGTTGATTTGCCTGCCATGTTGGGACCGGTAATAATGATTACCTGGTTTTCATCATTATCAATATTGATGGAATTAGGCACAAACCGTTCCCCTGCTATCATTTTTTCCACTACGGGGTGACGCCCGTCTTCAATTATAATACGTCCATCAGTATTGATCTGCGGCCTGTTATAGTCATTCTGATCTGCTATTTCAGCAAGATTAAGCAAACAATCAAGCCTGGCTAAAAATTGTGCAGCATGCTGGATGGTTTTATTATTTGTTATGACCTGTTCCCGTATTTCATTAAATATTTCATATTCAAGTGCTGATCTTCGCTCTTCTGCACCTAATACCTTTTTTTCGTATGTTTTGAGTTCGTCGGTAATGTAACGTTCTGCATTTACTAAAGTCTGCTTGCGTACATAATTAGCTGGAACGATCTCTGAGTGAGTTTTCGGAATCTCAATAAAATATCCGAATATTTTATTATATCTTACCTTGAGTGAGTTTATTCCTGTTGCATCCTTTTCACTGGCTTCTAACTGTGCAAGCCAGCCTTTGCCTTCCTGGCTGAGATTTATAAGACCGTCTAATTCCTTATTATAACCTTTCTTGATTATTCCACCTTCATTGACCGTAAGCGGTGCATCTTCCCGGATTGAACTATCTATAAGATTTGCCAGCTCATAAAGCCGATCAGGGTTTAAGGTCAATTTAAAAAGTTCTGATTGAAGAAGCGAAAGCGCCGAACAGATATCCGGCAGACTTTGAATTGACTGTTTTAAGGCAATAAGATCACGTGCATTTGAATGCCCCATGGATATCTTACTGCCCAGACGTTCGAGGTCATAAACCGATTTTAAACTCTCTCTCAGTCTTTTGCGTACTTGTATATTGTCTTTTGCCTCTTCAACAGCATGGTGTCTTAATTTTATCTTATCTATGTCAATCAGGGGGTATCTTATCCATGTTTTAAGCAGCCTGCCTCCCATGGAAGTTATTGTCCTGTCAATTATATTGATAAGGGTGCCGGGCTTTGAACCGGTGCGAATATTTTTTATAAGCTCAAGATTTCTGCAGCTAATGTCATCAACTATAAGATAATTACTTAATTTGTATGTTTCTATTCCGGTAATATGATCAAGCTGCTGCTTCTGGTTATCCATTACATAAAATATAAGCGCCCCGGCAGCACTGACACCTGACTTTAGTTTTTCACATCCAAAACCTTCAAGTGAAGCTGTTTTAAATTGTTTTATAAGCCGTTCTCTCCCTCTTCTATGCTCAAAAACTTTGTCATCTAAAAAGGTTATAGATTTTTCTGACAAAGCATTATTGATCTGCAAAAAAAGGGGGTCATTTTTTATTGAGTCGGGGAGTAGAATTTCGCTTGGGGATATGCGGAGGGCTTCATCTATAACTGAATGAAAGTCTTTAGATTCATACACTCTGAAAGTTCCGGTTGATATATCTAAACATGAAAGGCCAATGGCATTGTCGCGGGCTATAGCAAGAATATAATTATTCGATTTTTCGTCTAATAATTCGTCATCTAAAATCATCCCAGGGGTGATAACTCTGACTACATCTCTTTTTACCAGCCCCTTTGATGCCGCTGGATCTTCAACTTGTTCACATATTGCTACCTTGCAGCCATTGTCTATCAGACGTGCAATATAATTTTGTGCGGCACGGAAAGGAATACCGCACATTGGAATTGGATACTCGTCTTTTTTGTTTCTTGAGGTTAGAGTTATTTCAAGTATCCTGGATGCAATCTTTGCATCCTCGAAAAACATTTCATAAAAATCTCCCATTCGATAAAAAAGTATTGAATCAGCGTACTTTTCCTTGATGGATAAGTACTGCTTAATCATAGGAGTTACTTTAGAAAGATTCATGCACTTTTTTGCTCTTCTTCCTCCTCATTTTCTTTGTTATTGCCGGATGAACCGCCTTTTAGTGCTTCTAATTCATTGATAAGTGATGTTATATTTTCATTTTGTGAATCTATTTCAGCTCCAAGGCTTTTTACAACTTTTCTGAATTTAAGCCGATCGATCAGTGTGAATATATATGATATAATAAATCCTGTCAAAAAAATGCCGGCAAAAAGGATTGCTCTATGCAATTCAGGTGTCTCATAGGTTGTAAAGATAAGATCTACGCTCAAACTTTGTTTTGCCATAAAAAAATCCTGATTCTGAAAAATAACTATTCCAATTAATCCAAAAATAATTGCCCAGAAACCGATCTTAAAATTTTTCATATTGTTTCTCCCTTTATGTCAAGTCCTTATGCAGGGATCATGGATTAGGGATCAGAGGTCAGCTCACCACAGCCGTTTTGCTGAACCCTGAACCCTGATCCCCGACCCCTGATTTTTTTACTCTTTTCCTTTATGAAACTCAACCCTTTTTTCTCTTTTACCTAAAACCTGCATAACAGAAATTTACAAACTCATTTTTATGGTAACAATTTAGCCTTTTGAAAAAGAATCTGACAGGATAACAGGATAAACAAGATTTGTAAGCGTTCACGGAACATTGAAATTGGAAACTAGAAATTGGGCCTTCATGCTTTTGTACTGTTCTTCCCAATTTCCAATTTCAAGTTTCAAGCCGTGAACGGCTATAATAATTTAAATCCTGAATATCTTGTAAATCCTGTCCAAAAAAATAATATTTAACAGCGCTAAATTGTTACTTTTTATGTAACATTAACCGGCTGCGGGTGAGCTTCAGGTCAATCCTCATCGCTCTCTAACCTTGAACCGTGAGTTAAAGTCTCCAATATGTAATACCAAGTTCCTTTGCTTCAGCAATGCTGAAGGCGCCCTTTAAATCCATTACAAGCGGCACCCCATTTGTACACAAACCGGCAATTTTCGGAAGACCAAGCTCCCTGTATGGTTTATGAACAACAGCCACAATAACTCCATCAACCCCTGTAAGACTTTGAATATCCTGCAGCAGGTCAAGATTGTAATACATTCCGGCTTCGTTTGCTTCCGCCAGAGGATCATGCACATAAACTTTTACCCCGTAGTCTTTAAGCTCGTTTATGATTGTAATTACCTTTGTATTTCTCAAATCAGGCACATCTTCCTTGAAGGTGAGCCCCAGTATCGCAATTTTTGCGCCACGCACCTGCTTACCCGCTCTAATGAGCAACTTAACAGCCTGTTCTGCAACGTATTTACCCACACTATCATTAATTCTTCTACCCGCCAGTATCATTTCAGGACGGTACCCTAAATATTCGGCCTTAAAAGTCAAATAATATGGATCAACTCCTATGCAGTGTCCACCAACCAGACCGGGCTTAAAAGGAAGGAAATTCCATTTTGTTCCTGCAGCCTCAAGCACTTCTAATGTATCTATTCCAATTTTATTAAAAATCATGGAAAGTTCATTCATAAGCGCTATATTTAAATCTCTCTGCGTATTTTCAATAACCTTGGCTGCTTCTGCAACTTTTATGGAAGAAACCCTGTGGATCCCCGCCTTAACAACCATGCCATAGACTTCAGATAAAAGATCCGCCGTGTTTTCATCCGAGCCTGCAACCACTTTAACTATACTTTCAAGAGTATGCTCCTTGTCGCCGGGATTTATTCTTTCCGGAGAATAACCAACGGTAAAATCTCTTCCCAGTATAAACCCTGATTCCCGCTCCAGGATGGGGACACAGACTTCTTCTGTAGCGCCTGGATAAACCGTGGATTCAAACACAATGCATGATCCTTTAACCATATTTTCCCCAACTTCTTTTGAAGCTCCAATCAAAGGCTCTAAGTCCGGAATTCTATACTCGTCAATCGGTGTAGGCACGGCAACAATAACCAGGCTGCATGAGGACAGGATTTTTGGATCGCTGGTAAAAAATATTTTAGCCTTACTCAAATCTACTTCAGAGACCTCCAGTGTTCGGTCATGGCCTGATTCAAGCTCTTTAATCCTATCAGCCTTCAGATCATAGCCAACTACTTCAAAGTGTTTTGAAAGATGAACAGCCAGGGGAAGCCCGACATATCCCAAACCAACAACGGCGACTTTACTCTTACGTGAAATCAAAGATTCAAATGTTACCATAGCTTATTCTCCATCAGGTTTTGTGTTGCAAAAGTTCTTGTTTCTCTTTTTCCGTCAGATAACGCCAGCTCCCTTCAGCCAGATTTCCAAGTTTTATATTTGAAATCCTTATTCTTTTAAGCCGAACAACATTATTTCCCATCTTCCTGACCATACGTCTTATCTGCTTGTTTTTACCTTCTTTAAGTACGATGTAAAAAACACGTGAAGACATTCTTTTAACATCAGCAGGTCTGGTTTTAGTACCCATCATAGGCATGCCCTTGGCCATCTTTTGAAGAGCGCCATCTGAAATCGGCTTAAATACAGCAACCTCATATTCTTTTTCATGATCAAAGGAAGGATGCGACAGCCTGTGATGAAGCTCACCATCATTTGTAAGAAGCAGAAGGCCGGTAGAATCCTTGTCAAGCCTGCCTACAGGATATACACGATCTTGAATATTTATTAGATCAAGTACTATCTTATCGCCTTTCTGGCTGCAACTTGTAACATAACCTCCTGGCTTGTTCAGGGCTATATAAATAAGACCATGCTTTGCTTCAACAGGCTTTCCGTTTACTTGGACACGGTCTGTTTCCGGATCAATTTTTGTCCCGAGTACAGAAACCACCTCGCCATTAACCTTGACATGCCCATCCTTAATATATTCTTCTGCCTTTCTCCTTGAGCAAAATCCGGCAGATGAAAGAAATTTTTGAAGTCGCATCAAAGGCATAAGTTTCCTGTTCATAAATGAGCAATTTTTTGCAAGGTCAAGGAAATCAAAGGATTGTGCGGAGACGTACTCTTAGTACTTCGCACAAGCAATCCTGACGATTGACACTGAGATTGTGAAAAAGGGCCATTTAGGAACAGGAAACTACGATCTGTAGTCAGCATTAATCTTAACATACTCAACAGAAAAATCGCAGGTAAATACAGATGCGCACCCTTTGCCCATGTTCAAGTCAATAGATATGCTTATCTCAGGCTTCATAAGAACCCTGGTCGCTTCAGCTTCAACGGCCTTCCCGCATCCCATACCGTTTTTTACCATCAAAACATCATCAAAAAATATATTTATCTTACCCTGGTCAAGAGGAACCTTAGCCCTTCCGGCTGCAGCAATAATTCTTCCCCAGTTGGCATCCTCACCAAAAAGCGCTGTTTTAACAAGGTTTGAATTTGCAACAGTACTGGCTATTTTATGCGCATCATTATCCGATAAAGCACCCCTAACACATATCTCGACAAATTTTGTCGCCCCCTCACCATCTCTAACTATCTGTTTTGCAAGATCGATAAGCACATCATCCAGTAAATTCTGGAAATAATCCATATGTTCGGAGCTTTTAATAACTGCGCCTGAAAGACCATTTGCCATGATAATAACCGTATCGTTTGTGCTTGTATCTCCATCTATAGTTATTCGGTTAAAAGATCGCTTAGTCGCGTTATCAAGAAGTTTTTTAAGTAACTCATGGTCTGCATTAATATCGGTGCAGATAAAACATAACATGGTTGCCATGTCAGGACATATCATCCCGGAACCCTTAGTAACGCCAATTACTGTAAAGGTTTTACCGTCTATTTTACCCTGCCTTGACACACTCTTTGGGACAGTATCTGTCGTCATTATCGCTCTTGTAAGATCATAAAATCCTTCGGGCCTCAAAGAATCGACAAGGCCGGGAATCGCTTGCTGTATCCTATCAATCGGCAATGGCTCTCCTATAACTCCTGTTGAACACACAAGAACCCGGTCTTCAGGGATTCCGAGGCCTGAGGCCGCAAAACTTGCCATGGTTTTTGCATCATCCAATCCTTTATCGCCTGTACAGCAGTTAGCGTTTCCGCTGTTGACTATTAGCGCCTGACCAATACCGGATTTAATTCGCTCCATATCAAGCAATACCGGCGCAGCCTTAATCTTATTGCCGGTAAAAACCCCTGCAACTTTTGCAGGAATCTTTGAAAAAATAATGGCTAAATCCTTTTCACCAGCCTTTTTAAGGCCGGAAGCTACTCCTGCGGCCATAAATCCCGGACATATTAAATTTTCCATATATAAAATTCCTATAAAAAGTTTCGAGCTATGCGGTTAGGCTGAGGGCCACGCATGTTTAAAGTGGCCTATATTCACCGCAGAGCCGCAGAGAGCGCAAGAGATTGATTCTTTTATTGTTTTCCGTTGAGATGGACGGAAAAACAACAAACACAAGCCTTACGGCGTACAAACGAACGTCAGAGAATATTCGATCTTCTGGTATTCTTAAGTATCGCGAAGCGATAGAGATCATTTCTTTTCTGCCCTCTCAGCAGAAAAGAAATAATATTTTCCCTTTGCGACCTCTGCGTCTTGAGCGAAGCGGGCGGTGAAAAACTGATCCCAGACACCTGATCTATAATAAACGCAAACTATCTCTTTTGACAATATATATTTCGGCGAATACTCAGGTAGATAGGCTGAAGGCTGAAGGCTGAAGGCTGAAGGCTGAAGGCTGTCAGGGAGCTTCAGCCTTCGGACTTCAGCTTAACACGCTATTGATCGGGGCAGCTACTTAAGCTTCTTGTGCAAAAGGTCTTGAATGGCTTAATTCGAACATTGTGAGATGATTGATATACTTCAGCCTTCAGCCTATCCACCTGAATAATTACTATATTTCGCTGTTTGACTTCAATAGAATTTTACGATAACTATAATATTTTTAACGATATCTTGAGCTTAAGGAGTTGTGAAAAAAGTGATAAAAAAACATTTTGCTAATTGTTTAGCATGCGGTAAAAAACTGATCCTAAGAAGATCGTGACGTCGTGTTTACCTTTTCTGCAGGTCCTGCAGCTCAGAATATCCAATAAAAAAATTTGCTGACTCAATGGATGATTTTTTTGAAGAACAGCTTGCGAACATACGTTGTGACAGATTATGAACTTAGCGCATCTTCAGTGCGATATTTTTTACACCCTTTTTGTGCGAACATCCCCATAATTCCCCGACGGTCATGCAGAACATAGTGGAACGCAGTAGATTTATTGATTTTTTTACTTTGCAAGGTTATAAATAACTACTCAGCCTAACCAACCTGAGTAGTTACGGTTATAGCTGATATCGGAAAGACGCAAGTAAGGAATTCTTCAAAAAGGATACTGTAATGCCACGCATCTTCGACAATATAGAAGCAAGCCTTCTTCCCGCTCTCCAGGAAAGGCTCGAGGTGTCCGACCACGCGTACTTTTGTGTGGGATATTTCAAACGCAAGGAAGTATTTCGTAAACATCAATCACAACAGATAGATCGGGTGATATACTTGATTAATCCGGTTTTGAGAGGATGGGCTAATTACTTTCGAGTTGGCAATTCCAGTAGATGTTTTGGATATATCAAAAACTGGGTTGAGAAAAAGATCAGAAGGCATCTGATGCATGCAAGAAAACGTCATGGCTTTGGGATGGAGTAGAGCTTGGCTTTATAACACATTGGGTTTATTTAATGATTATAAAATCCGATATTATCAGGCTTGAAAGTGCTGCCGGTTGATAGGTCACATAAACATTCAGACGAAGTTAATGGAGTAAGCGTAGTGCGGGAAATCCGCAAGTTGCGTTTGACGTGGCGGGGGTTGGAAACGTGACTTTAGAGTGCACGCGCCCAATCCTCGACCCAACCTGGGGGAGGGCGTCGGGTAACCGATGCCTTTACCCGGAAGGGCGACGGCAAAAAGCCGCCGCGCCTTATACCAGGCGAACCAGAACATGAAGAAAACACTCGTAACTAGAGTTTCAAGGTCACCATCGAGATACGAACGCCTACGAATACTTGCGGTTGATGAATGCTGCAATAATGGTGAAATCGTTGCACTCGCCGAGAAATTATTAAGAGGTAACTATATCGATGGATGTTTCCCTATTTGGGATCAGGCGAGGGTCCGGGCAGACGGTACTGTTATCCACGTTAGTGCTGGCTATTTAGGATCTGTGCCACCTGATTTCGACTGGGGTACACCCAAAAAACATCATTCTTTCTCAGACTCCGTCGTCGCCCAGTTGGTAGAAGCTTATGTGAAAAGCTACGACGTTTTCTTCTTATCGGAGAATACGAAGATGAACGAAGGTGGAATTCGTAGACTATTGCGTAACGCCAGCGGTCGAGCAACAGATACGCATCTTGTAGCACTATACAAAAAGGGCAAAACTGAATATTCGGATTACAGCGAACAGGTAGCTCAAAAAATCCAAGACTGCGTATTTACAGTAGACTTTCAAGAAGTGCTTATATAATGATGCCCAACATGCGTTTTCACATACGACCGTTCGTACCTTGCGGCCTGTGAACCGCGCGGCGGTTGGGCGTAAGTGATTATAGGAGTCACGCGTGTATCCTCAAACCTATCTAAAGACATTCTGGCGGTTGGAGTTGCGATCACAAGTGTTTGTGGCCATGAGTTTTGCGCCACAGTATGAAGCCCGTTTTAAGGAGATTATTGCCCCGGCTATACAATCGATCGTCTTAGAAGGGAGTCGCCTCGAACCGTATCGTGTCGACATATCTAAATCTGGAGACTCCATACTTACCGACATTAGTGATGGTATCGCGCACTCTCGCCTTGTCTTGGCTGACATATCTTCCATTGGGAAGGACTCGGTTACTGGCCTACCATACAGAAATGGCAATGTGATGTACGAAGTCGGCGTGGCCCTCGCATGTAGGCAGCCGAGTGAGGTCCTGTTGGTCAGGGATGATCATGACAAGTTTCTTTTTGACGTCAGTACGATCCCTCATGTAACAATTAACTTCACCAACAAGAGAGCGGCGGTCCAAACTCTGGCGGAACAGATTCTGTCTCGTGTGAACGAGCAGCAGTTCATCAACGATGCGCGAGTCCAAATAGCCATTTCATCGTTAAGTGCTGAAGAGATAATTCTGCTTAAACAGATGCAAGAATACAGTGCCAACATGGTGTGGGGAAGAGAAGTCAAGGGGCTTGCCAATTGGTATGCTCTGGCTATTTCCAGACTGCTCGACAAGGGGGTCATCAAACTCGCTGGGGAGTTCAAAAAAAATAAGCCCGCATTCGCGTTTACTCCATTCGGCTATATAGTCCACCAAGTAGTTAACTCTGGTCTATGCAAGTTTGAAGCTAAGATGCCAGAGCCTCCGGCGGAAGCTTTGCCAGAAACGGGTGACGAGGCCCAACAAAATGATGGAGCAGATGCCTAAAGCGGGTGCACTTTGGTGGTGAATTCAACACAGCAAGGGGGAAACAGGGGGGTATTCAACTTTTAAACTTGTGATAGGGGAAAAATGAGAATGTCCGTGAAATATTGACATTTAAGACATCCCATTACTGCAATCTATTTGTTGCGGCCATGTCTACTGCCATTTTCATAGCCCATGCCGGTTCCGGCAGTAAGACAGAGGCCTTTTGCAAGGAAATCCTCTCCTGGCAAAAACCAATTTATACATTTGACAGTGATTACAACAAGAACCTTGTTGAAATGGGTGCCAGGCCAGTAAACATGGACAATGTTTCCCTGTGGGCAAATTTATTTGCAGCAAATAATAAATAACTGCTGAAGAGAACGGCATCTTATTCACGTCTTCACGTTGTAAAAAATGGGAGACCGGAACGTCTGTTTGCAACTTATTTAATTATTACTTGAAATTTTAATTAGTTTTGAATAGTCTATAGTCATTGCGTTAATATCCCTTATTATTATTATCAGAGGTCAACCGTTTTATGAGGCTATTATGAAAGCAGAATTGAGCGGGATAAATATTGTAATACTCGGCAGCTTTAATCCAAAGATATTTCAACCAGCTTGGTTTGCAGCAAATGAACTTATAAGAAAACTTGAGGCTGAAGAAGCGGATACAGAAATTATTCATAATGATATTTCAATATTCCGCATTGGGGATTGGCTACGGTTGGAAGTTACAAGAGATCGATTTAATGCGTCAACTGAACAGGAAGCATATTTTGAAGTGCTAGTTGACTTTGTGCTGGGCACATTTAGCTTATTGTCTCATACACCGGCTGGCATTCTTGGAATTAATACGGCTATGCATTACCGGGTAAAAAACGAAAAGCTTTGGCACGAGATAGGCGATAAGCTGGCCCCAAAAGAACCTTGGAAGTTATTAATGCGGGCTCCAAGGCTGACAAGAGTTGAAATGCAGGATGTTAGGGTAGATGGCCCTAAAGGATATTTGAGAGTTCGGGTCGAACCATCAACTCGAATCACGCCGGGAATATTTATAAACACCAATGATCATTATGAAGTTGATGACCCTAAAAATGCTACGGGCTGCTCAGAATTAATGGAAATCCTTAATACCAATTGGAAAAGTTCGGTTTATAGTGTTGGAGACATAGCCAAAACAATCATTGGTTAAAAGGAGAAAAGATGCAACTTGCAAGGTTTGAACAGTATGACCAGGAAAGACTTAGAATAGCTTCAGATAATAGCGATATTAACAATTCTGAAGAGGAAGGGAAAATTTTATACATGGATCGTAAATGGAAAGTCATTACAAATCCGGATGTCACTTCATACGGCCAACTAACTTTTCAAGAATGCGGATTTATAGCTCCTCAAGAGGAGGCACCTGTTGATAGTAAAATCAATTCGACCTATATAGATATTGATAATAAATCCAATTTACTTCAAAAGGAAATACCTGAGTCTCCTATTGTTTGGTATCCGTTAAAACATCAAAAAACCACAATGTTTACGTCATTAAAAAAATGGCGAGGTGTTGTTCTTAAAACCTATAAGGATTGTTTCCTATGCAGACTCGTTGATCAAGATGGCAATTCGCCAGATGAGGAGGCAGAGATCCTCCTGACAGAAATATCAGACGAAGATTTACAATTAATTGATATTGGCGCTGTATTTTACTGGAGTATTGGCTATCAAATAAACCCATCAGGTACTCGCACCAGATCCTCGATTATCAGATTTCGGCGGCTTCCGGTTTGGAGATCTGAAGAGCTATCCGAGGCTCAAAAGAAGGCAGAAAAAACACTAATAACGCTTGGTATTACCTGATACAGATGTTGACACCGCCTCTTAAAGAAGAAGTTGAAATATCAATATTTGGTCCAGGATATGGAGAGTGTATTTTAGTCCATATTGGTTTTAATGATTGGATAATTATTGATTCATGTATCAGCCCTTCCTCAAAAGAACCATGTGCTATTGAATATTTATCCGGCATCGGAGTACCGTTAGATACAGGTGTAAAACTGGTTATCGCTACTCATTGGCATGATGACCATATTAGGGGAATCGGCAAAACTGTTAACTCCTGTTCAAATGCAACATTCGTATGCTCAGATGGGCTTTTAACAAAAGAATTTATCACATTTATAAAGGCATATGGAGCAAGGCCTGGCTTGACTGAAGGCGTAAACGAATTCGATATTGTTTTAAAGTCGTTGGAAACTTCTCATAGAACGCCGAAATATGCCAGTGCAGAAAAAGCCCTTTGGAAAAGAAATGGACCAAATGTCAAGCCTACTTGTTGCATTACAGCATTATCACCTGCTGATTTTGCAATACATTTGGCTAAGATTCAGCTAAAGGAACTTTTCCCACAAGAAAATACAACAAAGCGAGATGTTGTAGCGCCTCAACCAAACAATGTCGCTGTTGTTATTTGGCTTGAGGTCGGAGATATTTGCCTGCTTCTTGGTTCTGACCTTGAAAATTCCCCAGACAAAAGACATGGATGGGCGGCTATTGTTGATTCAAACCTACGTCCAGGAGGTATAGCTTCAGTTTTTAAAATCCCACATCACGGCTCTAAGAATGCCGATTTGCCAGAAGTGTGGCAGAAGATGTTGATAAAAAACCCTTTAGCGGTAATGACGCCATTTTCAAAAGGAAATGTTAGTCTGCCAACCTTTAAAGATATCAACAGAATTAAAAGCCAAACTTCTGAAGGTTACATTACAGCACCGCCAAGAGTAAAACGCGTTAAGAAGCCCAAAATAGTTGAACAATTTGTAAAAGGTGCTACCAAATCAATATACCAGGTTAATAGTTTTTTTGGTCATGTCCGTTTTCGAGCTGATTTAAAAAGCCAGCCAATAAACTGGAAAACAGAACTTTTTCAATCGGCCACTTCGCTTAATAGCTTGGAATGGTAATTCTTAGATAGTCTGCCACCCCCTCTGAAACTTGAGAGACATCCGTTTTGTAAACCAGTTATCAGCTTAGCATCCTGATAATATTATGCTCGTGTGGAGCTCATTTTGATGGTGCTTGAGATTGTAGGGTCAAAACGGTGGAAATGGAAAGGATGGGAGTCTGCTGAGGCGTAAGTCTATCACTTATGTATTTTATGTGATCATCTTTGTGACCAAGAGGTGCCGGCACACAAAAATATATTTTAAATCAATTAGTTACTTATGTGATGGTTATGTGACAGAGTGGCAGAAATGAAACAAAGAACACTGCTCAAATAACAGATGATTAACAACCGATTTATATGAAACACTCCGCAGGGAGTTTTGTTTTTATAGAAAAACGACTGGCAATATAATTAACTATGCCTAAAAACTTCAAAATTACTATAGAATATGACGGCAGCTCCTATCATGGCTGGCAGAGGCAGAAAAATCTGCGTACAATTCAGGGAGAAATTGAAAAAGCTTTAATGAAAATGACAGGTAATAAAGTTGCACTGACAGGCTCTGGCAGAACTGACGCCGGAGTCCACGCTTTTGGTCAAGTAGCCGGCTTTCATTGCGATACAAATTTGTTGCCGGAAGAATTCTATAGAGGGTTAAACAGCCTCCTGCCGGATGATATTATTATAAAGGAATGCAAGGAGGTTGATGAAAAATTTCATGCCCGATATGATGTAAAAAGCAAAACTTACAGCTACCGGATATTAAATTGCCATACACCTGCTGCTATTAGCAGGCAGTATGCATGGTTTATACGCAAAAAGCTTGATCTTAATGCGATGGAATCCGCTGTATCCCACATTATAGGCGCACATAATTTTAAGGCATTTGAAGGAACGGGAAGCCCAAGGTCACATACAATAAGAAATATTATTGATGCAAAAATTAAGGAAAAAAATGATCAATATCTTTACGTTGAAATAGAAGCAAATGGTTTTTTAAAGCATATGGTGCGCAATATTGTTGGCACTCTTGTAGATGTAGGGCTTCGCAAAATCACACCTGACGACTTCAAGCAAATACTTCTTTCCATGGACCGAAATAAAGCCGGAGCTACAGCGCCCCCGCACGGTCTGTTTTTAATGCACGTCAAATATTAAGGTAAACGTTCACGGCTACCTATTTTTTTCCGCCTTATTCTTTATCTTCTGTACCTGCTGATTGTAAAAAGAAATTACTTCTCTCCTGTTCAGCATTCCGACAAGAATACCATGGTCATCATCTTTAACTACAGGAAGGCTGTCTATATTTTTTATGGTAAACTTTCTAAGTACAGAGCTAAGATCTTCTGAGGCTGTAGCTACAATTATATCAGGTGTAGCAATATCCTGCATTACAACAAGTTGTTCGATTTCCTGCGAAAAGAGCACCTCCCTGATATCAGTACTGGAAAACATTCCGACAAGTCTTTCATTTTGGTCCATAACAGGGAAATAATGCTGCTTTGTCTTTGAAAAAAACTCCTTAAAATCCAAAAAAGGCATGTCCTGAGGAATCAGATTTACTTTTTTCACAAGGTGCATTAAATCCTTCACCTTAATTGTTTGCAAAATATCTACAAAAAAATCTCCTGCATGCGCCGGAGAATCTATCTTGCTTTTTACCTGCTTTTCATAAATACTCCATTTCTGAGCTGCAAGGTAAGACACAGAACAAACAAGAAGACTCGGCAAAAGCAGATGATAAGAATTGGTCATCTCGCTTACAAATATAATGGTTGAAATAGGAGTATTTGAAACAGCCGTAAAAAAGCCGGCCATACCTACAATTACAAAGGCTCCGGGCTGAGTTACGACCCCCGGCATAATTTGATTGAAAATTTTTCCAACCACACCGCCCACTGCTCCGCCGATTACAATCGAAGGCCCGAAAACACCGCCGCTCCCTCCGGAACCAATAGAAAATGATGTTGTTAAAATTTTGCCGACTGCAAGAAAGAGCAAAAAAGGTATCGTCAGCTCATTATAAATCGCTTTCTGAGCAAAACCGTATCCAAAAGCCAAAGTTTGAGGCAAAAAAAAACCTATTATGCCTGTACAGAGTCCCCCGATAGCCGGTTTTATGTGATTTGGAATATTTAATGTTTTAAAAAATCTGATTATACTGTAAAATGATTTAATGTAAAAAATGCCCATACCTACAAGCACCAGAGCGAGAACGATATAAGGCCCCAATTCCAGCGGATTGCGGAATTTAAAATCCGGCGACTCAAACAGAGACCCCCAGCCAAAAACCAGGCAAAACACGCAATAGGCAACAACAGAAGAAATCCCCGCAGGTATAATAACTTCCGACTCAAATTCAGGATCTCTGTATAGGACTTCAGCAGCAAAAAGCGCTCCTGCCAGAGGAGCCCTGAAAATACTGCCTACACCGGCGCCCACGCCGGCAGCCATCATTATCCTGCGCTCTCTGTCTGAAAGCTTGAACTTTGTCGCAAGAAATGAACCAAATCCCGCCCCAATTTGAGCTATAGGACCTTCCCTGCCCCCTGAACCTCCTGTTGTAAGAGTGATGGCCGAAGCTATGGTTTTTATAATTGGAACCCTGCCTCGCATAAAGCCGCCTTTTCTATGATAGGAATCAATGGCGGCATCTGTTCCATGTCCTTCTGCTTCAGGCGCAAATGTATAAACAAGCCAGCCGCTCAGAATTCCTCCAAAAGCAGGAAGAAAAAGCAGAATCCATCTATTAAAGGGGGTCGTTGTTGGTGACAGAGGATGATGCTCACCGACAGGGAACGGAGGTCTATAACCAGCTATAAAATCCATAAAGTAATGAATCCCAAGCTGGCATAGATAATGAAAAACAATTGAGCCGAGACCCGCAATAACGCCAATTGCTATAAAATAAAGAGTCCACTTGCCGGCAAGAGCTATATTGACAGATCTTTCTCTGCCGGTAACGGACTGTAAGATTTTTTTAAATTGATTAATAAATATAGCCATTTGGTGACAGGGTTAAATCTTCAATCCCTTTTAATATGATATCGAACAACTCAGGGATATCGTCCTCTTCCAGGCATGAAAAGGCTATTCTTAAATTGGATTCTCCCATGGAAATAAGCCCGACTCCGTATTTTTCCAGAAGATGAAGCCTGAGCTTTTCAGCATCAACCCGCTTTAGTCTGATACACATAAAGTACCCTGAATTAAAGGGATAAACATCCCAGGCGTCTTTGTATCTGGAATCCGAAAGGACTTCTTTAACTCGCATCGCTCTATTTTTAAGTATTTCGAACTTCTCTATCTTCTCTTCAGGATATTTTACATGCTGCATAGACTTTAATATTATAGACTGACCCAGATGTGATGCATTGGATATGGAGCCTCTTATACCTCCAGCAGTTTTTCTTTCAAGAGCATCATAAATATTTGCGGGATCATCTTCAGTTTGACATCCGTACGTAATAAAACCTACTCTCAAACCCCACACGAAGTTCTCTTTTGTTGCGCCATCAAGCTTTATAGCAAGAAGCCTGGGATGCTGCCCATTAAGACGTGCAAATATAGATTCTTTTAATATCCCTTCTTCGTAAAAGAGTCCAAAATAAGCATCATCAGACACAGCGATTACGTTTGTTCCCCCTTCTGCGACATCAATAAGAGTTTTAACTATGCTGTCTGCCTCTTTCTCGGTAAGAGTATATCCGGTAGGATTATGCGGAAAATTAAGCAAAACGATGATCTTTTCATGTTTTTTTGCCTCATCCCTTACCTTTCCCTCAAAGGCTTTAAGATTATATCCCCCTTTTTCTGAAAAAATAGGATATTTGCTGATTCTTGCCATTTTTCTAACATTTAAAATAAGGTTATAGTTTCCCCACATCATGTCGGGTAATATTATAACGTCACCCGGATCCACCCAGACATCTGCAAACACACTTATGGCATGAGTAATACCGCATGTAACCACAGGCATACTTATAGATTTGCCGGATAGAGAAGGGTTTTTTTCAAATTGAGATTTCTGCCATATCTTTCTTAAAGCAGGAATTCCAAATGATGGAGCATAGGTTAATGACTCTCTGGGACGAATTTCCTTTATCGACGATACAACCGAATCAAAATGCATGGTTCTACCCTGCTCTTTAGCTATACCGATTGTTGCGTTAATCTTATAGGCTTTTTCCTTTGCCTCTGCGCTCTGGCTCAAGATACCTTTTGGGAAAAAAAGATTTTTACCAAGTTTAGACAGCATTCCCATTATATAGGGATTCCCTTTATCGATAATATTATTAAGCTGTATCGCAATAGGATTCATAAATAAAAGCTCCGAAAAGTAGCTCCAGGCGTCGGGGGCCTGGGATCGGGGATCAGGGAAAGTTCCTGAACCCTGATTCAAAAAGTTAAAGTGTTACGAGTTTGTATCTGAGTGGTCTTACAGGTTAGACGGGAAAAATGTCAAGGGAAAAGAGCTTTAAAAATCAGGAAGATATAAAATAAATAAACCCCGCTCAATTTATACCTCGGAAGGTCACAAATTGCGCTTTTTTCGGTGAGCAATGAGCATCAAGAGCAAGGCGCGAAGGCGCGGAATAGCAGGCTATTGCAAGTCTGAGCAACGCTGCTATTGATGTTCATGGCCAGCGAAAAATCGTTATTTGTGGCCTTTCGAGGTATAGGTTGAATTGAGCGGGGTTTATATGTAGATCGAAAGCAACATTATTTGTTCCTTCTCTTGGATGCCTTTAATGGATTAAGCTTTGCTTTTGTACCATTTGATGCTGCGGAAACATGAGAAGCAAAGTTACAGTCCCCATTTTTCCATTTTAAAGATGGATCCGGATATACAGTACAATACCATCTGGATGAAAATTCAGTACTGCGGTTACATCCTTTACATTTCTCATCGATCTCATGGCAAATCCCGCCATTGTAATTACATCCCTTTGCAGTCATAAATGGACAATTCACACCTTCTCTAACAGTTGAACAAACCAATTTAACCACCTCCTTTTTTACCTTAAACCCAAAAAAAAAGCCTCGGGAACATTAAGGGCTCCCCCGGCTTTCAAGAAATACTCTTCAGAAAAGCAGGCGAAATATATAATCAACTAAAAATTGATTGTCAACTAAAAATTAATATAGACTTTCAGATAAATAATTTCACTGCGTTATCAGTCAAAATCCTCGACGACGTATACATAAGCACGACTTACTCAGATTTTTCCTTCTATCCTTGTGAAATGAATTATCTGAAAGTCTATAGCTTCTTGTTGGGGCGGTAAACAAAAAAAGAGCGCTTGATTTTTAATCGAAAAATTGACAACTTAGCTTAAACCTTTTAATTAAGGGTAACGGTTCGGCCTTTTTTTAAAAAATGGCAAAAGTTCACCACGGAACAACACGGAGTTTCACTGAAAATTGTAAACAGAGACGTTCGCAATGATGAGAAGAGTATTTTGATAATTCAGTGTAATTCCGTGAAAATCCGTGGTGAACTATTACAAATAAGGAAATAATATATATGATCATTAAAGAAGCAATTGAGGTTCTTAAAATAGAAGCAGAGGGCATACTTGGATTGACAGACAGAATTGACGGCAATTTCTCCAAGATGGTGGAACTTATCTTCAATTCCAGCGGTCGTGTAATAGTAGGCGGTATCGGCAAATCCGGAATAGTGGGCAGAAAGATCGTAGCCACCCTGAACAGCACAGGCACAAGATCAATATTTTTACATCCTGTTGAAGCCATGCACGGAGATCTTGGCATGGTATGTCAGGATGATATATTTATTGCTCTTTCCTACAGCGGTGAAACCGATGAGCTTAATATCCTTTTACCAAGCATATGCAAGATAGGGTGCAAGGTTATAGCTTTTACAGGGAATATACACTCAACCCTGGCAAAACACAGTGATATAGTAATTAACGTTGGTGTCAAAAAAGAAGCATGCCCTTTAGGCCTTGCACCTACTGCCAGCACAACCGCCATGCTTGCAATGGGGGATGCGCTTGCTGTTGTTCTCATTAACAAAAAACATTTTAAACCCAGCGATTTCAAAAAAATTCATCCAGGAGGCATATTGGGCCGGCGGCTTTATAGTAAAGTTAAAGATATCATGCTAACAGGAGAGGCTGTACCAGGAGTTTTCGCGGGAACAAGCATGGAAATCGCCATAGATGAAATCAATCGTCTTGAACTGGGAACAACTCTTGTCATAACAAAAGATAAAATCCTTACAGGTATAATAACCGATGGTGATATAAGGCGTATTATTGCAAAGAAAAAGAATATTTTTGAACTTACAGTCGAAGATGTTATGACAAAAAATCCACGAACTGTCAGCCCTGATTCTCCGGCTTATGATGCACTTAACATAATGGAACAGTATCAGATAACTATCCTCCCAATAACTAATTCAATTGGAAAAGTTGAGGGTATTTTGCATCTCCACGATATATTAGGTAAAGGTGATTTTAAATTTAATGGCAAGTAAAGAATCCTGACACTGAAGACCGGTATCTGTCATTGCGAGCGAAGCGAAGCAATCTCCTTGATAGCGCTGAGATTGCTTCGTCGCTGACGCTCCTCGCAATGACGGAAAATCACAGCTTCGGGGAATTAACCCGAAACGATTAATAAAACCCGTGAACCGTAAACCGTGAACTGTTAAACTATAGAGGTTGGTTATGGATTATAATTCCATCGACGCAGAAATAGAGACTTTAGGTGAGCCAAAAATATTATCACCGATTAGCAGATGGGAAAAAAGCGCAAAAAGTCAAAATTTCGTCCCCGATAATGACAGGGTATTAATAGACGTAAAATTTGAGAGGCTTATAAAGACAGTTAAGGCAGGGGAAATACCCCCATCATTTGAAATGGCTGGTCCCAGAAGCAAAATATTTTTCGATCCCGGCAAACTAAGGTGTGCAATTGTGACATGCGGCGGGCTATGCCCTGGTCTTAATGATATAATTCGTTCAATAGTTTTGGAACTTTATTACAGTTACGGGGTCCGGAATGTCTGTGGTATAAGATACGGCCTCCAGGGCTTTATTCCAAAATACGGCCACGAGATAATGGATCTTAAACCTGAATCAGTTGTCAATATACTTGAAATGGGTGGTTCAATCTTAGGGTCTTCAAGAGGAGCGCAGTCAATAGAGAAAATTGTCAAAACCCTTAAGAAAATGAACATAGGCATCCTTTTTATGATCGGGGGCGATGGAACACTTATGGCTGCAACCAAGATAATCAATATCATAACAAAAATGGGCCTGAAAATAAGTGTCATTGGAATACCGAAAACAATAGATAATGATATTTATATGGTATCAAGGACTTTCGGTTTTGATACCGCTGTTGAAATGGCCACACAGGCGATCAGGGGAGCCCACAATGAAGCTGTAGGATATCCAAACGGAATAGGACTTATAAAACTTATGGGAAGGTATTCCGGTTTTATAACGGCAACAAGCGCCCTCGCTCAACAGAATGTAAACTTTGTGCTCATACCGGAAGTCGATTTTGATCTTGAAGGGCCAAAAGGTTTTTTAAACGCGCTTGAAAAGCGTATCCATCTCAGGAAACATGCTGTAATACTGGTGGCTGAGGGAGCAGGCCAGAAGTTCTTTGAAATCGATAAAAATGAACGTGATGAATCAGGAAACATCAGGCTCAAGGATATAGGGCTGTTTTTAAAAGACAAAATAATATCTTATTTCCAATCCGGAAACATTAATATATCACTTAAATATATTGATCCCAGTTATATGATTAGGAGTCTGCCGGCAAATGCAAATGACCATGTTTTTTGCAGCTTTCTGGGACGTGATGCCGTTCATGCCGGCATGGCAGGAAAAACGAGAGTTCTAATCGGCCACTGGAACAACTATTTTGTTCATATCCCAATGGGCGCCTCAGCCGGCAAGCGAAAAAAAATTGATCCAAACGGTAAATTGTGGCTAAGTGTGCTTCATGCAACAGGACAGAGTTCATTTAAGAATTCGTAGGGGCACGGTGCTCCGTGCCCCTACTGTGAACCGACAACCGTTACTATTCCAGTTCAACGAATTTATTACCCTTAATTTTAAGAAGATAAAGATCTTTCTTAAGCTCCCCGTTATTATCAAATGAAGTAAGACCTGTCACCCCCTGAAAATTACTAAGTTTCATTAGCTCATTTTTTACTGCGCTTCTGAATCGGACATCCGGACGGCTGACTATCTGAAACAACATCATTGCGGTATCATAAGCTACAGCTTCTATGAAATCGGGCTTCTCCCTGAAAGTCTTCTCAAAAGTCCTGACAAAATTTCTCACATTTTCTAAAGAGCTTTCTGCAAAAAAGATATCGGGCATTATGGCATTCTGTGCATATTGGTACGCCATTTTGATTAAAATGTCTGAACGCCATAGATTGGTACCAAAAAGATATACATTATCAACATCATAAAATGACAACTGAGGGATAATAAGTCCTGCTCTTTTCGGTGAGTCAGGAATAAATATAGCATCAAAATCAATAACAGGCTCCGGCTCATCATCCTCTATAATTTCCTCATCCTCTACAGAGCCCTCTTCCTCTACAGACTCATCAGCCTCATTTTCATCCTTAAGTTCTTCAAAATCATCGCTTTTATCTTCGCCTTCAATCAGCTCGTCTGTATTTTTTAGATCCTCCGGCAATTCATAGTAAAGCCCCACAAGCTTCTTTATTGGATCAGCAAAATCAGTGCTGTCAATCTCGTAAGATTCAACCCCGACTACTTTCCCGTCATAAGCCATAACCTCATCCCAGAAAAGATTCATAAACACTTTACCATAATTTTCATTTGGATAAAGGATTGCAAAATTTTTCAGCTCAAGCTCTTCAATTGCATAAGAAACAATTGTTTCAACCTGCATTTTGGGGGTAAAAAAATTTCTGAAAACATAATCTCCGGTATCAGCTATATTATCTTTCTGGGTTATAGTAACTATAGAAATCCCCCTGCTTTGTGCTTCTAAAGCCGCAGACTCAGCAGTAAAAATTGGTCCGATAATCGCTGCAACATGCTCTTCAAACAATTCCTTTACTGCATTGACGGCAATATCCGGATCAGAACCTGTATCCTTTATTATTATTTTAATAGACGGCCGATCTCCCTGAGCGCAAAATTGCCCAAGTGCAAGTTCAATTCCTCTCAATGCCTTGACGCCAAAGTCTTTGTAATAACCGCTAAGAGGAAGCAAACAACCTATGGTATAGCGACTGTATACAGACTTTGTGCTGAGTTCTTCTATAATCTTTTTCGCCTGCACAGCATAATTATGCCCAGGAAACCTGTCGACAAAGTAGGAAAGCATCATTATAGCGTCATCATATTGCTCCTCTTCAGCCTTTTTAAGGCCGTATAAATACATAAGCATGCCTGCGGGCGGTTTATATCCCATGTGTTTTACAATGGACATAATATCTGTTTTATCAAGCTGTACGACTGTCTCCTTAAGTTTCGAAACAACTGTCTCTCTTTCCGGATCTTTTGACTTCTCAAATGCTAATGTATAAAAATGTAAGGCATCCAACGGTGAACCGATTGCAATATAAGTATCACCAACCAGAACATATATTCTCAGAATATGAATTCTGGATACAATTTTTTCCAGAACGCTGTCAGCTTCCCTTATTAGTTTTTCGTATTTACCTTCAATATAAAATGTAACCAGCCTTTCAACTCTTGCCTCAGGCACAAAAGAGCTGTCAGAATATTCAACAATCAAACGTTGATAGCTATCACGCGCTTTTGCATAATCTCCAAGCGCTGTATAAATTGCCCCTGTTTTTATGAGCGCAGCATCGGCAAGAGGTCTATCAGGAAATCTGGAAAGATACTCATTATAAGCATTAAGGGCTTTCTCATATGATTCAGCCTGATACAATTTTTCTGCTTTTAAAAACAACTCATCCCCAGGGCCAAGCTTGACAGGAACAGGCAAAAAAATATCTTTTAACCCGCATGAGCATAAAAACAGGACTGCTATTAGAACAAAATTTAAATTTATTTTTCTCATAACTCAAAATTGACAGCTTCGAAAAAAGGTAATAGTTCAGCCACAAAGGCACTAAGACACCAATAAAAGTTCATAAAAACTACATAAAATTTTACTATTGTCAAATAATTGTTGCAAGAACGATTTACACACTTGCAAGGATTACAATCAACTCAAAAATTTAAATGGAAGTTGTCATTCATAACAATAAGGTGTATAGATCGATGCAAAAAATGCATAAAACACATCTGAAATGGTTTGGCCAGAATATTTCATAAATAATACCAAAACTTATGTAGCTGTTGAGCTGTTAAACGGTTTATGGTTGATCAAAACATAAAAATGTGAACTGTAAATCGATAACCGATAACCGATAACCGATAACCGTGAACCGTGAACTGTGAACTGTTACAATCAAAGGAGTTTCTATGCCCAGACGTAACGACATCAATAAAGTATTAATTATCGGTTCAGGTCCAATAATAATCGGCCAGGCTTGCGAGTTCGATTATTCAGGCACACAGGCCTGTAAGGCTTTGCGAAGCCTTGGCTACGAGATAGTGCTGGTGAACTCGAATCCTGCGACTATAATGACAGACCCTGGAACGGCCGACGTAACTTATATAGAACCTCTCAACCTTAAAGTATTAACAGAGATTATTGAAACTGAACGTCCCGATGCTTTGCTGCCTAACCTGGGTGGCCAGACAGGACTTAATCTTTCATCCGAGCTGGCAAAATCAGGCGTTCTTGAAAAATACGGCGTTAAAGTCATCGGAGTTAACATTGACGCCATTGAGCGCGGGGAAGACCGTACAGCATTTAAGGAAACTATGAATCGACTCGGGATTGAAATGCCAAGCAATCAGGCTGTTAACAACGTCGAGGATGCGGAAAAAGTTGCGGAAAAAGTTGGCTACCCTGTTGTAATACGTCCGGCATACACCATGGGAGGAACAGGAGGCGGTCTTGTTTACAATGTTGAAGAACTTCGTACAATAGCTGCTCGCGGAATAGCTGCAAGTATGGCAAATCAGATTTTGGTCGAAGAATCTGTGCTGGGCTGGGAAGAACTTGAACTGGAAGTTGTCCGTGATTCCAAGAATCAGATGATCACGGTATGTTTCATAGAAAATGTCGACGCAATGGGCATTCATACAGGAGATTCATTCTGCACAGCGCCAATGATGACGATCTCTCCTGAACTTCAGAAACGTCTTCAGAAATACTCCTATGATATTGTCGAGGCAATAGAAGTCATCGGAGGTACCAATATTCAATTTGCACATGATCCCAAAACTGGAAGAGTTGTGGTTATAGAAATCAATCCCAGGACTTCTCGCTCGTCAGCACTGGCCTCAAAGGCAACCGGCTTTCCCATTGCTTTTATTTCAGCGCTTCTGGCCGGAGGCCTTACTCTTGATGAAATTCCCTACTGGCGGGATGGAACCCTGGACAAATATACTCCATCCGGTGATTATGTTGTAGTTAAATTTGCCAGGTGGGCCTTTGAAAAATTTCCAGGCGTGGAAGATAAGCTCGGCACCCAGATGCGCGCAGTTGGTGAAGTAATGAGCATAGGAAAAAATTATAAGGAGGCTTTTCAGAAAGCTATACGTTCGCTGGAAATTAACCGATATGGGCTTGGATTTGCCAAAGACTTCAACAATAAATCATTGGACGAATTAATGCATATGCTGAACATTTCTACCAGTGAACGACACTTCATCCTGTACGAGGCGCTGCGCAAAGGCGCGGATATCCAGGCTCTTTATGAAAAAACTCATATAAAATCATGGTTTATCGAACAGATGAAAGAGTTGGTAGAACTTGAAGATAAAATTTTAGAACACAAAGGCCGAATGCTTCCGGATGATCTGCTTTCGCAGGCTAAAAAAGATGGATTTGCAGATAAGTATCTTGCCGGGCTTCTTGACATTCCCGAAAAGGACATCCGTGGAAAACGCATTTCATTGAATATAGTCGAGGCATGGGAACCTGTTCCGGTAAGTGGTGTCGAGGATGCAGCTTATTATTACTCTACCTATAATGCATCCGATAAAGTAAAAGTAAGCGACCGTAAAAAGATTATGGTTCTCGGCGGTGGTCCAAACCGGATTGGCCAGGGGATTGAATTTGACTATTGCTGCGTGCATACGGCTTTTGCCATCCGCGATGCAGGATATGAATCCATAATGGTCAACTGCAACCCTGAAACAGTCTCCACAGACTACGACACTTCGGATAAACTATATTTTGAACCTCTTACAGTAGAAGACGTATTAAGTATTTACGAAAAGGAAAAGCCTGAAGGAGTAATTGTCCAGTATGGAGGGCAAACACCGCTGAACATTGCAAACGATCTGGCTGAAGCTGGTGTAAAGATACTCGGCACATCTCCTGAAGCCATAGATCTCGCAGAAGACCGTGACCGCTTCTACAAAATGATGAAAAAGCTGGGGATTCCCAAGCCCAAATCCGGCATGGCTCATTCATTTGAAAAAGCTTTGGATATTGCAAAAGATATCGGTTATCCTCTTATAGTTCGCCCTTCTTATGTTCTGGGCGGACGTGGGATGGAAGTTATACATGACGAAGAAATGCTTAAACATTATATGGCGGCAGCCGTAGATATTTCACCGGAACGGCCTGTTTTAATTGACAGGTTCCTTGAAAATGCCATTGAAGCTGAAGCAGATGCAATTTCAGACGGAACTGACGCATTTGTTCCTGCTGTTATGGAACATATTGAGCTTGCAGGTGTGCATTCAGGTGACTCTGCATGCGTAATCCCGCCCGTCAGTATTCTTCCCAAACACATTGAAACTATCTGTGAATACACACGCAAAATCGCTATAGAGTTAAATGTTATCGGGCTTATGAATATCCAGTACGCTATCGCAAATGACACAGTTTACATTCTTGAGGCAAACCCAAGAGCATCGCGTACAGTGCCGATAGTTTCAAAAGTCTGTAATATATCCATGGCGCGGCTTGCCACACAGATCTTGCTGGGTAAAACAATCTCAGATCTTGGTCTTAAGCAAAAACAGATCAAACATTTCGGAGTAAAAGAAGCGGTCTTCCCGTTCAACATGTTTCCCGAGGTGGACCCTCTTCTCGGTCCTGAGATGCGGTCAACAGGAGAAGTTCTGGGGCTGGCGGATTCCTTTGGCCTGGCATTCTTCAAATCACAGGAAGCAACACAGTCATCGCTGCCAATTGAAGGAACGGTTCTGTTTACCATTGCGGAGAAGGACAAGCCAGGTTCGCTGGAAGCCGCAAGAGTCTTCAAGGAGCTTGGATTTAACATACTGGCAACAAAAGGGACGCATCAATTCTTTACAGAACATGGGATAGATTCAAAACCTGTCCCGAAACTGGGATATGGCAGACCCAACCTTGTTGATGCAATTAAAAACGGAGAAATTCACCTGGTAATAAACACGCCGAGCGGGAAACAGAGCAAGACAGACAGTTCCTATATTCGTAAAGCAGCTATTAATTATAAAATCCTGAATATTACCACAATAGCCGCCGCTCTTGCTGCTGCAAGGGGAATTGCTGCTCGAAGGAAAGGACAGTCTAAAGTCAAGTCCCTGCAAAAATATCACGCAGATATTTTATAATCAGAAATTTGGAAACTGGCCTTTAGTTACAGTGACTATGGAGCGAGCCGACCGTGTCGGCGGAAAAAACGGCAACCCCGCCTGCCATCGCCATGTATACTATGCGGTGCATGCACTCTGTTGTCCGGCATTTGGCGGGCAGGACGGTTGCCTTGCTCCAGAATATGGAATGTCTGGACGTAGATAAAAAATGAGTTTCCAAATTTCTGATAATAAAAGGCTATGAACATCCAACATCCAACATCGAACTTTGAATAAGGTATTCTGACAATTTATAAACTGGCGGAGCGAAGTGATTTCATTATCTACACAACCTCCATAGTTGACGGCGGCTTCTTAGCAATATGATAAGTTACGCTGACAACACCCCGGACTTCTTTTGTAATGCGGCCAGCAAGATAAAACAGGGTTTTGTAATCAACTCTCATTGGGGTAGCGGTACGCGCATCAGTACTTTCCCAGCATCTTATTTCAATCTGTCTGCCGAATTCTCTCATGCCGTTTCGCATACCAGTCACTCGATCCTTATGCAAAATAGCCATATTCTGAAATGAATCCATATCCCCAAAGACCTCTTCCATAATAACGGTCGCTTGCCTGACAAGCTCAACATCTTCAGGCGTAACAGCGCCAATAACTCTTGCAGCAAGCGCAGGCCCTGGAAAAGGTGGTCTGTTAAAAATTACTTCAGGAAGTCCGAGGCCTTCAGCAACTTTTCTTACACCATCTTTACGAAGTTGTAATAACGGCTCAATTATTTTGTATCCGAATGTTTCCTGAGGATCAATGCCCAATTGTTCAAAGACATTATGCTGCCTCTTGATACCTGCAACCGTTTCATCAACATCGGTTAATATAGTCCCCTGAAGAAGATGCTTTGCTCCGCTTTCTTTAACAAGTCTCCCAAAAACTTTTTTATAAAAGGTCTGGGTAATGGCTTCTCTTTTTTTCTCAGGATCATCTATGTCTTTCAATGCTGCGAAAAATTCCTGCCTTGCATCAATTATTTCTACATTAACGCCCATTTTGCTGAAGATAGAAACTACTTCTTGCGGCTCATCCTTTCTCATCAAACCATTATCTATAAAATAAGTTTTCAGTTTTTTATTCAGAGCCATATGTCCAAGCAGTGTAACAGTTGAAGAATCAACGCCGCCTGACAGGGCATTAATAGCTGTATCATTCCCCACGGCTTCAGATATCCCTGCCGCCCTATCTTTAATAAACTTTTCAACATCCAGTTCATTTGCCGTTATTTCACTTATAGACACTGTTTTTTCTCCTTAAAGTTGTCGTTTATTGTAGAAAATAAAGATATCTAACCGATATTATAACCTTTTTATGAATTACATGGGTTCGAGGTATATAGCAAATATCTTTAACGTTGCGGTTCACTTGGCGCAGAGGATTCCACAAAACTGCCTAAATGCCAGAATGTGATTTACAAACACAAAAACTTTTTAAGCGGCACGGCTCCTGCGATCAGGTGAAATCGCCTTGTACGGCGGTTTTTGCCGATTTTTTTTTGTAGATGGTGAGGGGTAAATAAATCTGCCCCCCCTTTTTATCATAAGTACTGGAGCTACTCACTACTTGCGGTAATTGCCATTCCGTACATCCCAACCAAGGAAGCTATTTAAGGATTCAATTGCGTGGGTCAACTCCTCGGGCTTCACACCAGCTTTCATCCCCGCTTTTTGAATCAGCTTTAATTTAACAGCATCGCGTGGATCCCGAGGGGGCATAAATCCATCAACGTCTTTTGAGAATACAAAACCTCCAAATTCCGAGTGGCGACGGCCAAGAACCCAGGCGGCCACCCCACGATTCCACGCTATATTTGACTCTATGGCTTTATTCCGCAGTGTTTCCTCAGATTCCATTTCATAAATTTCTGGCTCCACTCGTCGAGCTGTATATATCCCGGCCGGATCGACTCTGTAATCAGCTAAAGCATTTTCACGGTCATGCAGGGCAGCATACAGGTGCTCAATTAAGCACCCCTGGTCTCTGCAAACGTCAACCCACGTTTTACCGGTATTCATCCGCCGCCTTGATAAGGGTAAAATTTTTTTGAGCCTAAACATACTCATAAACATAATCGTACTCATAAGCATAAGCATAAACATAAACATATTACTGTTTAATAGTATAAACTCGGATGATAGACCTTTCAATGAAAAAACCGATAAAGATAGGACTGGAATGAAAATTATTGACATGAGCGAACAAAGTTGAAATTTAAGTAAACTTGATATGTCATACTTGGATGCAACAAATGGCAGCAAGGCAGATGTTGATAGTGGATGAACGAAATGCCTATACAGGGTGCCTCGCAGTCCAACAGAGTTCTCAAGTTCATTATGGTGACGTAAAGCCGCTACGGAGATATACCATACCTTTTTGGTAAACCAGCTTGGTCGCAAAATCTGATCCAGTAGGAATGATGTAACGGCTGTGGGAGCAAGTTGGGAGACTGGATCACCAGCCCTACGCCAAATAAGCAGTTCACCGAAATAACTCCTTACAACATTATTTCGTAAGACATCTCCGAAGGCAACATCCATTACCAAGTCAATCGCATATATATCCTCGTCTTCTGTACCTGCGTGTTTTCGCTCGGAATAATCAGCGGCTAAATACTCAAGGAACGACTTGTGGCCGAATCGAAAAGTACCATCCATCACGTCCTTGACTAATAGGCCGCAAGCCCTAACGTCATCCTGTAATCGACCAAGAAAATCGGTTGATTGCTCAATACGCCGTTTGATGGGCACATTCGGACTACTATCTATCGCATTTGATGAGAGTGAAATCGAATCAGGACAGGCCTTTGCTAATTTCTCAGTAACTTCATTCAAATCGGCAAGATGAATCTGATTAGTCTCTCCTGTTAGCATCATATGAACGCCAATACCAAGCATGAAATACCGTCGTTCAGCAGAGTTAAGAACCATGTAATTTTTAGGTTCGATTTCATGTGTGCCACACTTTTCGGTTTTGATTTCACGCCGCTGAAATTCCCGCGCTTTTTCTGTCTGCCGTTGCAGCGAGGCGTTTAAGAAGCGGTGCATAACTTCTGCGGGGGTCAGTTGGGCTGCTCGATATGAAAGATCGCCGTCACCCCAAAGCACTGACAAAACATGGAGTAGAGACGGCCGACTTGCGATATCCAGAAGGCGAGTGTTGACAGTAACGGCTTTCACGATGCCGTTACGCACATCTTCAGGTATACTCCGAAGTGCCATAGTGATTTCATCGAGATTAAATTTCTGAAGATACCAAGCTTCGCAGGTGAGTTTTCCGCTACCACCCATTTTTATACCAAGAGCGGCTTTCAGTTCATTGTCATCAAGGAAAAGATTCGGTCGACCCGTCAAAATCATTTTCGCTGTCGGATGATTGAAACTCCATAGAGTTTGAAAGTGTCGAAGTCGGTCATGCGGATTGCCTACGAGTGCCATCTCATCAAAACCGTCAAAGATAAGAAGCAAACGACCAGCTTCATGAAGAGCTTGAAGCCGCCTACTTTCTATGCCATATGCATGCCCCCACGTGGCGAGAAGCTCACCAGTGGTCATTGTTCCCGGACTCTTACCACGTAGTTCTATGAAAATCGGGATTCGATTAAGTTTCTCAACCCCTTTCTCCAATAGGCTATGAGTAAGCATGAGCGCAGTAGTGCTTTTTCCCTGACCGTATTCACCGAGGATTGCGAGCTGTTTGTAGCTGGTATCTTTAAGCCAATCGTTGATAGCTCGTTCTATATCGTCTTCAGCCGTTGTTGACCCATCATGGCAGAATCGTGGTTTCACATAGGTCTTGTTTAAAGTAAGGGGGGAATCTGGAAGGGGTGTCGTTAAAACCCGTTCCCTTATTTTCTCCCTGTACTCGGCAAAGTCGATCAGACCATCCAGTAAATCGCTCTGCGAAATAACCTCAATCGACCGCCCATCAACATGCACCGACGGGATATTTGTTTCTGCCTGAACGCATAGAATTAGTTCTTCTGGAGGATTCTGCATCTTGGATACATATCTGACGAATCCTTCTAAAGCGGATTCGGCTGGCATATCAACGGAGCACTTGATAGCGACGCTGCAATTAAAGTCCTTATGGTACGCGAGCCAAAAGTCGTGTTCCGTACGCCAACCACTGAACGTTAATGTGTTTCGTTTCATTTTCAGAAGGCTTTGTGATAGTTTTCGCCATGGAACCGAATCGACTGGTTGTGCGAGGTCAGGCAATAGAGGGCTTTCTGTAGGTGGTTTGAAAGCAGCAATCGACGGTTCCCTTGCCAAGATGCGGCGCAACTCAATAAGTGCTTCTTGCGTTAGTGCTCTGTCTCTCCCAGCTCGAATCGACAAAAACGTTTCCTTCGAAGTTTGTCCATCCCAACCCCGAAACATCAAATATGCAAGTGCATATATTCCAAACAAAGATATTACTATGAACGCAGACAATATGGGGCTTAGAGAGGTATTGAGAATTTCGCCTTCGCGCAAATAATGAATGACGGCGATTATCTGTTGCCATGGTGGAGCATTGCCGGCAATCGTTCCGGCCGCTGCGATAGTCAAAGTCACGCAGCTAGTAAAAATAAGGAAAGCGAATCGCTCTCGTGTGTAACTACGACGGCGAAACCAGACATAAATAGAAAGACCAATGAATGATAGACATGCGAAAAATGCCAAAATTGAAATGTAAGCAGAAAATATTGTCATCTCGGATTACCTTCATCTTGTGTCAGTTATTATATAGTTTCTGACTAATCCCACAAATTTCATGATTGTTGACCAAAAATTAGCAATAAAACAGTTTTTCTAACTGTATGTTTTTACAATTTGGCTATTAAACCGGATAACCCCCTTGAAGGCTATATAGCCAAACGTTTTGAAGTTCAGATTTCTTGCCAGTATGTAAAATTGGTGTCAAAGCTTGAATTGAAAATTGGTGTCAAAGCTTGAATTGTGAATTAAGTTTTTCAAATTGGTTTTTCACTTTTTTATCTTTATTCATCTTCTCTTTAAATGTTTTCACACAATGACTGATAGCAGAGTAACTCATATTAAAAAGCTGCCCTAACTTTTTCATTGGTCATTAATCCTTTATTCCAAAGTAAATGAAGACTCCCCGCCGCAAGAGGCGGAGTATCTAATCGCAAAACAGTAATACTTTTTTATATACGTCGCAAGCGACGGGGTATTAAACCCATGCTATGCAATAAATATGCTGTCCGTCATTTCCCCGGGACATTAAGTGATATAATGCGCCTTCATATTCAATTCGCCATGCTCTGCCCATACTGATTTTCCTAAATGATAGTGGCTTAATCGTCAAGCATTAATTCACAATTCAAGCTTTGACACCGATCCTTGACACCGATCCCAGTGGCCAGGTGGCTTCATCAATCATCACGAGCCGATATCGCGCGTTCGAGAGAACGGGCCGTCGTCCTCCGCAGCTCCTTAAGTCGAACGAAGTTAGGAGACCACATGTATGCGCTCGGTTCATGTATACTGTCGCGCAACTCGAGGAACTCTCCGTAGAGTTGATTCATCGTGTCTTCGAACTCATGGAGGGCAGCGGCCACCCCAGAGTGATGGCTGAAACGGTCTTCGATATCTCTATGGCAAGCAGCATTCTGTCATGGCCGTTCTTGCGCCATCGCCGAACGATCTCGTTGTCAGGATGCCCAAGGCCGCGACTGGCCTGTGCGAGTGCGTCCTCAGCTGCTTGAACATACAGAAGGCTTGCTGCCCGGAACTCTTCAAGCGTCGCCACATCACGCTCCCAGGCAATCCTGGCCGCATATGTCCTCTCCGCTCTTCTTTCTTGAAGGGTGTCAACAACGGTGATCGTCATCAGGGCACCGAGGAAGAACGTGATTCCGAACTTCAGTACATCCAACCACCACGATTTCCACGGACTCCACGATGTCATCTGTGAACTTCCCTCAATCTAGTCCATCTAACCAGTTATTATATAGTTTCTGACTATTCCCACAGATTTCATGATTGTTGACCAAAAATTAGCAAAAAAACAGTTTTTCTAACTGTATATTTCAACGATTTGGCTATTAAACAGAAACCCGAATAACCTCCTTAAAGGCTATCTCACCAGACGTTTTGAAGTTCCGATAACTTGCCATTATCTATGACTGCCCATTAGGCGATTTTGTCCCAGATTTGTAATGAATATCATAAGTATTCCTTACCGGA
>JAJSZT010000025.1 GCA_030272815.1 Deltaproteobacteria bacterium | reverse complement strand
TCGACGAATACCATCTATATCCTGTTGCCAGGCATTCATTGCTTACAGTACAGACCATAAAAAAATTCGGTACACCAGAAGATAAAACAGAAGACAAATTATATGGAAATCTGTATAAAGAGCTTTCCAATAAGAGATTACTGCTTTGGGCAGCTCTTTTACATGATATTGGCAAAGGAGATCCAAGTGCAGGGCATTCACAGATAGGGGCAAAAATCGTTAATGATGTACTTAAAAAAAGAGGTTTCAAAAAAAGCGATATAGAAACCATAACATTTTTGATAAATGAACATTTGTTTCTTATCAAGACTGCGTCCAGAAGAGATCTAAATGATGAGGGGACAGCTATTACCTGTGCCAGAAAGATAAAGGATATAGAACGGTTAATAATGCTTTACCTCCTGACTGTCTCAGATTCAATTTCTACCGGTCCAAAGGCCTGGAATGAATGGACATCAGCACTTTTAAGAAACCTTTTTCTTACAGTGCTGAACATTTTGAAAAAAGGTGAGCTGGCAACAGGAGAAGCCGTCGAGACAGTTAATAAGAAAAAAGAGGAAATTTTATTATCTGCATCTTCGCTGCAGGAAAAGCAGAAATTAGAGCAGTTTTTCGAGGTAATGTCGCCGAGATATCTTCTCTACGCTTCGGCACAAGATATATTGGAACATATCAGGCTTTACAAAAAACTTGGGAATACCGATTTTGTCTGGAAAGTAACCCGAACTTCAGATTCTAACACAAGGGTTGTAACGATTTGTGCAATAGATCGTCCCGGGCTCTTTTCAAAGATATCAGGAGTATTTACATTAAACAGCATTGATATTCTGGATACTCAGGCATATACTTGGCGAAATAATATAGCCCTTGATATTTTTAAAGTTAAGCCGCCACTTGATCAGATTTTTGAAACCGAACGATGGGATAAAGCGGAAGCAAACCTTAAATCCGCTCTTGCGGGTGAGTTGAATCTTACTGAAGCCCTAAAGGAAAAGATGTCGGCCTATCAATCCCTTAGACCACGCGCATCAAAAAGGCCCAACCGGATCGTTATTGATAATGAAGGCTCCAGTTTTTTTACAATCATTGAAGTTTTTGCGAATGACTTTCCGGGGCTGCTTTTCAGCATTACCGACGCTCTTTTCAGGTGCGGGCTGGATGTATGGGTCTCAAAAATTTCTACTAAAGTTGATCAGGTTGTAGATGTTTTTTACGTCAGAGACTTTGATGGCCAAAAGGTTGATGCGCCGGACCGGGTGCTTGCAATAAAAAAGGCGCTATCGGATGTTCTGCAGGGTACTGGTACATAAGGGTTCACGGTTGTCGGTTCGCAGTTTTTTCAATGAACTATGCAATGACTGAAGCATTTTAACCGTTAACTGTAAACCGTGAGGTTATATGAACAGAACCTCTTATTTTTATGTTTTGACCAACTGTAAACTGTAAATTGTGAACCATGAACGGTTACGTATTAAGGAGGAATCACAATGAGTTTGAAGAAGATTGAGGCGATTATAAAGCCTTTTAAATTAGATGATGTAAAGGAAGCATTAAATGAAATAGGCATACAGGGAATGACAACCTCAGAGGTCAAGGGGTATGGACGCCAAAAAGGCCACAAGGAAATCTACAGGGGAGCCGAATATGTGGTGGACTTTATCCCAAAAATCAGGGTTGAAATAGTTGTTGATTCTGAGTTGGCAGAGCAGGTGGTTGAAACAATTATACAGGCTTCAAACACGGGCAAAATAGGCGATGGAAAGATTTTTGTGTTTCCTGTTGAAGAAGCAGTAAGGGTTCGTACCGGAGAAAGAGGAAAGGATGCGATATAATGACACCAAAAAATGTGTTGGCAATGGCAAAAGAAAAGGGAGCCAGGGCGGTAGACATACGTTTCCTTACCCATTGTTCAGACCCCATTGTTCATTGTCTTTTCAACCAAGAAAGAAGGAAATAATGATGTAATGGAATACAACGTTCAATGATCGTTGATCATTGAACGAAGATGATTTGGCAGTTAAACTCAAAACTGCTTATCAAAATACCTTGGCGCTATGCGGTTAATGATACTGAATGTTGTTTGTTTACATAATTTCTGACAAACTGGTTAATCTGGTTCCAGGTATAATCTGTTATGGCTTGAGCCTCTTCTTTTGAAATTGTTTTAATGTCATCTGAAAGGCTTTCTATCTTATTTTCATCAATACCGGTTATTTTGTTTATAAGAAAAGAGTCAACTTCTCCTTCTTCAATTAAAAGTCCGCAGCCTCCAACTGTTCCGATAAATTCGTCGCCGATAAATATGGGGGCGGCTATTTTAATCAGGCCTGCGTCACATTCTTCTATAATGGGCTCACCGGTCAGCTTTGTCTGAGAACCTATGTTCATATTTGCAACAGCACAAATAAAGTTTATTCCCTTGTCATTTGCCTTAATAACAGGACAAAGTCTGTTCGCCCAGTTTGTATTATCGGTTATTCTGATTCCATTGATGTCGTAAACATTAGCATTAAGGCCAGATCTTCTGTGTATTTCATTTTCAAATTCAACCCATTTTTCAAGAGGCAGTATAGCTGTAAAACTCATCTTCAACTCCCTGAGACCTTTGATAAACGCTCTCTTTTGCCCGATTTCTGCGTCTGACTCAAATTTTAATCCTCGAAATACTTCATGTATTCCTGCGATTAAAATTCTCGTCATCCTTGAACTCGAACAAAATTGAACATTTTTTAAAGGCCTCTCATTTTATTTAACTCAGTATTGGATAGCCAGGCTTCAAGTTGCTTTAGCCCTTCCTTCGTAGATACGCGTGGAAGGTACCCTAAATCATTTTGGGCGGCACTTATATCAAACCAGTGGGATTTTGCAAGTTCATTTGCAACAAAACGCGTCATTTTAGGTTCGCTTTTAATATTTATAATATTATAAACAAGTTCGAGAATGGCTCCAATAAGCCATGCAGCTTTGTGTGATATTGAACGTTTAACAGGAGGAAGCCCGCCTGCTTTTAAAATGTTGTTTATCATTTCCCATAATAAAACAGGTTTCCCCTGGCTGATGAAATAAATATTTCCTGAAATACTTGGATTTTCATCCAGTTTTACTGCAGCCAGAATATGGGCATAAGCAGCATTGTCTATGTAAATCGTATCCACAAGATTTTTGCCGTTACCGACTATTACAAGCTGTTTTGCTCTTGCAATAATTCTTGGAACTATATGGCTGTCTTTTGGACCCCATATCAAATGCGGTCTTAATATTACAGTTAATAGACTGTCACTGGCAGCTCTTACAGCCTGTTCGGCAAGGGCCTTTGTTTTTGGATAGTATGCATTATAATTGGTTGGGTATGGATAGGATTCATTTACACCTTCCATATCTGTGCCATCAAATATAACGCTTGGCGAGCTTGTATAGACGAGTTTTGAAACATTATGTTTTTTACAGGCTTCAATAATATTTTGAGTTCCTGTAACGTTGGTTCTGTAATAATCAGAATAAGCTCCCCATACAGCGGCTTTAGCTGCAACATGAAATACAAGATCAACCTCCCTGCATGCATTTGCTACAGAGGTTTTATCAGCAATATCGCCCTGAAACTGCGCCACCCCCATAGATGCAAGCTCCGGGTAATAGTTGCGGGAAAAACTTCGGACATGGTCGCCTCTTTCCACCAGCAGCTTAACTATAGCGCTGCCCAGGAAACCTCCGCCACCTGTAACCAGAACTTTTTGTGATGCTCTTTTTTTCATACCATTTTTTATGAATATTTTAGATTATCGCCATTGCATTGATATTGACAACAAAATCTGACATTCCGTCAGTAGCGGGAGGCCAAAAGAAGTGCTTTTCAAAGGACTTAAAGTTTTGCTCCGCAGTATTTACAGTGCTTCGCATCTATGTCATGGCCTTCTGCGCTGCAAACCCGGCAGGCCTGAGTAAAAACCTTCCTTTCGGTGGCTCGAGCAATTTCAGTTGTTACAATCCCTGTAGGTACGGCAATTATTGCATAACCGATAATCATGATGACAGCAGCCAGAGCCTGACCGAAACCTGTTTTAGGCGATATATCTCCATAGCCGACTGTAGTAAGCGTTACGATAGCCCAGTAAATACTTCGAGGGATGCTTGTAAAACCACTTTGTTCGCCTTCTATGACATACATCATGGAACCGAAAATTATCACCAGTGTAAAAACAGTAAATAAAAATACAATAATTTTCCGCCGGCTTGCACGCAGAGCCTCGTTAAGCAACCTGATTTCAACAAGATACTGAACCAGTTTGAAAACCCGAAATATTCGAAGAACTCGAAGAATCCTGATAACAATAAGGAACTGGCTTCCAGGCAGAAAAAAACTTAAATAGGTCGGGATTATTGCCAGAAGATCTACTATTCCAAAAAAGCTGGTTGCATACTTAAAAGGACGACCGACACAGGATAACCTAAAAAAATACTCAATTGTGAAAAGAAAAGTAAAAAACCATTCGCTTAAAACTAAAAAGCCGCCGTATGAATTTCGGATCGTGCTCACACTGTCCAACATTACAACTATTACGCTAAGCACGATACTTACAATTAAAATTATATCAAATAATTTACCTGCGGGTGTATCAGCCTCAAAAATAATTTCGTGAAGAGTTTCACGATATTTTCCTAAAGAGCTGTCTTTTTTCATATTAAAATTGATGGTTTCTTAAAAAAAGCTTTACAACTTTTCAAAATGCTCCTGTATTATATATCCGACCTCTCCTTCGCACATTCTACCAAGTTATTTTTTACCGAGCCCTAACTCAAACTATTTGTTTTGTGATAACAGGTTGCTTTTCTGGAGAAAAAGTATAGAAAAATTGCTCTTGTGAGTCAAGGACAAAGTAACCACAACATATATGGCATCTGAATAAAGTGTTATGGTTTACGTTTGACTCTTTCGTATATTAATAAGACTCAAACGTAGCCCAAAAATTCTCGACAAATTAGACAAATACTAAACTCTACGGCTATTGGCGGTGAAAAAATCGCAAAAGAAAATCACTCTTAAAAACGAAAATTAGAGCGAAAAGAAAATGAAGAAAATTCTTATAGATTCAGGTCCGCTCATTGCTCTATTTGATGCATCCGACAAACATCACGGCACTGCTATTGAATTCATTAAAAAAAACAAAACACCTGAAAGAGAATGCGCGTAAAAAAGGTTACACTCTAATCAAACAGTGCAAAAAATGAAACTTAAGCAAAAAATAGAGAACTCAATAAACAATTTTAACAATCCCGATTTATTTAAGCCCGCTTTTTATTAAGGCTTCTGCCAGCGGGTTATTAAACGGCGCATTCCTGCTGCTTAAGTTTTTTTTGTTCTTATTCTTTGGTTTCGGTTTACGGTTTTGAGCCTTTTTTAAGCCCTGATTTTCCACCCCAGTACCCGACTTCTCTGCCTGCGATTTCATTGAGAGGGAAATCCTGTTTCTGGCAAGGTCAACCTCAAGCACACTTACCGTGACCTTTTGCTGAACCTTTACAATATCCGCTGGATTTTTTACAAACCTGTCTGCCATCCGGCTGACATGAACAAGGCCGTCCTGATGCACGCCGATATCAACAAAAGCACCGAACGCAGTGATATTTGTCACAATTCCCGGGAGTTTCATTCCAGGTCTTAAGTCTTCGATTTTTTCAATACCATCGGCAAATGCGAATGCTTCGAATTTTTTCCTTGGGTCACGTCCCGGTTTTGCCAGTTCATCAAGGATATCATTGAGTGTGGGAATTCCGACCGAATCAGTAGCATATTTTGTAATATCAATCTGATGCCTGATATCAGGTTTTTTTAAAATATCAACGACCGTTGTTTCAAGGTCTCTGGCCATGGCGTCAACAATATAATAACTTTCAGGATGCACTGCGCTGGCATCCAGCGGGTTTTCACCGTCAAGGATCCTTAAAAAACCCGCAGACTGTTCAAACGCTTTTGGGCCAAGACGCGGCACTTCTGTCAGTTGCTGCCTGGACTTGAAGGGTCCGTTGTCCTCACGATAAGCGACAATATTTTTTGCGAGTCTGGTGTTCATGCCTGAAACATAGGTAAGGAGCTGGGCACTGGCTCTGTTCAGATCAACACCTACACCGTTAACACAACTCATAACAACATCATCAAGGGTCTGTTTCAAGGCTTTCTGATTGACATCATGCTGGTACTGGCCGACGCCTATTGATTTGGGATCGATCTTTACAAGCTCTGCAAGAGGGTCCATCAGACGTCTTCCGATTGATACAGCTCCGCGCACCGTTAGATCATGATCCGGAAATTCTTCCCTTGCCGCTTCAGAAGCAGAATATATTGAAGCGCCGCTCTCATTGACCATTATAACCTGCACAGGCTTTGAAAAAGGGACAGTCTTGACAAAGGCTTCTGTTTCTCTGCCGGCTGTACCGTTTCCCACAGCTATGACCTCAATCTCAAACTTTTCGCACAGGGATTTTATCTTTTCAGTTTCTGCAAGAGCCTTTTTTTCAGACATATGGGGATAAACAGTATCGTAATGAAGCAGCTTCCCCTGCGGGTCAAGACAGACAAGCTTGCACCCGGTTCTGAATCCCGGGTCTATTCCCATTACGCGTTTTGCTCCCAGCGGCGGAGCAAGCAGGAGCTGACGGAGGTTATTTGCGAAGACTTTTATCGCTTCGGTTTCAGCCCTTTCTTTTGCGTGGAGCCTGGTTTCAGTTTCCATTGAACGGGAAAGAAGACGTTTGTAGCAGTCCTTTTCGGCCAGCTTTACCTGTGCGGAATCATCACCTTCTCCATTAACAAACAGGTTTCCAAGTATAGCTGTTGCCTCTTCTTCATCAGGCAGTATGTCAAGGTTCAGAAAGTCTTCACCTTCACCCCGTCTCATGGCCAGCATCCTGTGAGAAGGAACACCGGCAACCGGTTCCTCCCAGTCAAAATAGTCCCTGAATTTAGCCCCTTTTTCCTCCATGCCCGAAGCAACCCGGCTTTTAATCACAGCTTTTGTGAAAAAGAGGTTTCTCAGCCTGGCCCTGGCCTGATCGTTTTCATTTATGATTTCTGCAATTATGTCTCTGGCCCCGGCCAGAGCATCTTCAACAGACTCAACCCCCTTTTCAGGGTCAATGAAAGATTCCGCTTCTTTGACCGGATCTGCTCCTTTCTGTTCAAAAATTATCAGCGCCAGCGGTTCAAGCCCTTTTTCCTTTGCTATAACAGCCCTTGTCCGTCGTTTAGGCTTATAAGGAAGATATATGTCTTCAAGCACAGTCATGGATTCCGCAGCAAGAACCTTTTCCTGCAGTTCCTCCGTCAGGTGACCGTGTTTTTCAAGAGATTTGAGGATCGCATCCTTTCGTTCTTTCAGTTCCGTAAGCTGGTTCAGTCTGTCCCTGACAGCCATAACAGCAACTTCATCAAGACTTCCTGTGGCTTCTTTTCTGTAACGCGCGATAAACGGAATTGTCGCGTCTTCCGCAAGAAGGGAAACCACGGCCTGAACCTGATTATTATTTATATTTTGTTCTTCAGCAATTCTGGATATAAATGTATCGTTGTTCATAATCCCCCTGTATTAATTTTCTGTGACTACTCTCACGTAGTCAGGCTGAAGCTGTTTAGACTGAAGGCGCTTTTTCCTAACAGCCTTCAGCCTATTCACCTGAGTAGTTATACATCCCTGGCCTTGTTCTTTCGCAGGCGACAAAATACCTACAGGCTCGATATTTGTCAAGCTTAGTACTTTTTTAGAAGATTGATTCAGCTCGCAAAGGAAGGGTCTGACCAGATTTCCAGATCTGTTACGGGAAGGGAAAAATCTTTGCAGAGCTTTTCGGTGGAAAAAATGGGCACTACTACCAATACCTTGCTGAATACGGCATCAGAACAGACAGGAATAAAATCGAAATTGTTTTGTAAAAAGCCCTTGACACATTAAGCATTATCAATTATTGAACTACAATAATTGATAATCAATGAAGTGAGGTACTATGGCTAATCCATTCACATTGCGGGTTATTCCTCCCAGTTTTCCTTTTTGCAATCGGGTCACCGAGCTTAAAGAGCTATATTCCCATGCAGACAATAAAGCTAATGTTGTTTTATTTTCGCCCCGACGCTACGGCAAAACTTCACTTATAAGAAGACTCCAGGCTGACCTGTCTGACAAGGGTTTTTTTACGTTTTATATCGATTTTTTTATGGCGACTTCTGAAAATGAAATTGCCCGGCGTATTTCCCAAAGTATATATTCTGTCTTGCATAAGCGCGAATCCCTTTTGAACAAAGGCGTTCGTTTTCTAAAAACATTTAAGACCTTTCGCCCGGTTTTTAAACCTTCCCCTGAAAGCGGTTTGTCCTTTTCAGTTGAGCCTGTTTCATCAGTTATGTCCGGTATCGACCTTATTGATAATCTAATGGAAGAACTGGGAATATTTATTCGCAAAGAATCGATAAATGCTCATATTGTTTTTGATGAATTCCAGGAAATCAGCGAACTGAAAAAATCATCCATAGAAGGGGTACTGAGAAGACACATCCAGGAGCAACAGGCATCCTATTTTTTTGTGGGCAGCCGCCGGAGAATTCTTCTCGATATGTTTGATAAAAAAAACCGGCCATTTTATCAAAGCGCAATAATGTATCCCTTAAAACCTTTGCCTGATAAGGAACTTGTTTCATTTCTGGTTGAAAGATTTAAGGAGGGCAGAAAAAATTGTCCCATCCGTGTCGCTGAAAAAATTTCGGAAAAGGTTTCTCAGTATCCTTACTATGTTCAGGCCCTGGCATATAACATATTCGAAATTTCCGAAGATACCGTTTCGGACAATGATATCCAGGCCGGTTTTAATAACATGCTGGCTTCGGAGAGATACGGCTACGAGGCTGTTGTTCAAGGGCTGACAGGGCCCCAGATCGCCCTGTTGAAAGCGCTTGCCGTTGATGCTGTTTCAAAAATCCTTTCTAGTGAATACATGAAGCGACACAGGCTCTCTGCCGGCGGAATTCAATACGCACGCAACAAACTGGAAAAACTGGATTTAATAGAGAAACACAACAATATCTGGAAAATAGTCGATCCGGTTTTCGGCTGCTGGCTGGCCGGGTATTAAAAGCCGTCGAATAAAAACAGCAATGTTGCGTATGCGCAAATATACTTTTGCAGTAATATAAGCTTCCTGGAAATAATGTTTCAGGTGAAAATTTGCAACCTGTGCGGTTAGCATTTACTGTGTTTTGTCAATAAGTTGATTGCCATGAAGGATCTGTCGTAGGGGCGGCTTTACGCCGCCCTCCAAATCGCTTTGGGCGGGATAAACCCGCCCCTACAGGAATCTGTCGTTGAGGATTAGAACATTCGGAAGGACTTAGGAATTACCTAACCGCACAGGTCGAAAATTTATGGATGAAACGTAGTTTGGTCAGGAGGGAATAATGAAAAAAGAGATTGAAATAAAATGGTTAAAAAAAGAGTTGAAGAGTCTGTTTAGAAGCATGGATTATATTAGTGATAATTATCTTAACAAAGAGGGCATTGATGATAAGGAGGTTGAGGTATTTGCCAATATTTATCAGCAGCTCGGAATGGCCTGGGAATTCCTTGGATTACAATGCAGGCACTGGGATGGCTACAGAAAAACGAGGGACAAAAAGGAAGTATGTAAAATATGCGGAAAAGTCAGAGATGTTGACGAAACACATATACTGCTGCCTGTAAAAGGGCACAAAAAAATCGGCAGAAAGAAATCGCCTGATTCCAAAAAGACTTTCCGAACCAAAAAAGAGGCCAAGATCCTGTATGACTCAATCGATTTTCATGGCGCATGCATGAAGGTTGATGTTCACAACTCATATAAATCAAAACTTTTCAAGAAAGAGCTTGATGTAAATATGGCTGCTGAAAGGATCGTCCAGTTGAAAGAGAGCGGGGTTGAATGCTCTATTGACCAGCACACAATAAACATACGCTTCGGCCCGGAAAAAGAAAAGGGCGCCAAGCCGGATTATGGCAACTTTGCTTTTGAGCTAAAAAAGAAAGACCTGAAACATTTTCCAGTGCTGTTTAAGTTTGACGACAACTTCAAGTTTTCGGGGTTGACAATACTGAGATGAAGAAATGCATGACAAAAAAGCGCTTGCTTTAAAACTATTCTGCTTGACAAAAGGCTAAAAGATAATTTAGTATAATAATATTTTATGCTAAACTATAATTTTGTATTGCCATGAATGATTCCCAATTAATAGAGGTATTGGAATATTGGAATTTTTGGAACCAGGACCGCCGCACTGGTGTCTATAGAAAGGATTATGCAGATGAACTATATCGTCAAGGGAAGCTGAAAGAGGCATCGATAGTAGCCGGCGTAAGGCGGGCAGGCAAGTCAACAATCCTTCTGCAAGTTTTAAGAAAATTGATCGACTCGGGAACACCTCGCGAAAATATCCTGTATGTCAATTTTGAAGAGCCAACCTTTATCCCGTATTTGACAGTAGAATTTTTACTGCGCATTCATGACCTTTATCTGGAGCGATTCAACCCGCGTGGCCGGACCTATGTTGTTCTGGACGAAGTCCAATTGGTGCCGGGATGGGAAAGATTTGTTCGCGGGCTATACGATAGAGATAAAGATATAAAATTCTATATAACCGGTTCGTCATCAAAACTTCTCTCCAAAGAGTACGGTACATCTTTAACCGGAAGAATAGTTTCCAATGAAGTCTTTCCCTTAAGTTTTCAAGAGTTCCTGGCATTTAAAAAAAAGGAAGAAATGATCGAAAGCTCAAGGGGAAAAGGTTCTCCTGCTCTGCGCAACCTTTTCAATCAATACACTCGTTTCGGCGGTTTTCCTCAGGTAGTTTTGACGGAAGAAGAAAAAGACAAGATGCAGATCCTGAAAGATTATTATACTGCCGTGATAGAAAAGGATATTATTCAGCGATATCAAGTCAGGGATATAAAGAAACTAAAAGAATTTTGCCTGAATTTGTATGCCAATGCGGCAACGCATTTCTCCGGATATCAGGCAGAAAAAAGGCAAAAGATATCTCAACCCACGGCGAATAAATTTTTGGAATATGCCAGAGAAGTCTTTTTGGTACAAACAACAGATTATTTTTCTTACTCCTTTACGGAACAAAAGGCCAATCCGTATAAAGTCTATGCCATTGATCCTGGGCTCTATAATGCTGTGTCGTTCCGGTTTTCTGAAAACCTGGGGAGGATATTTGAAAACGTAGTTTATCTGGCTTTGAGAAGAAAAGGAGAAGAGATTTTCTATTGGAAAGGAAAAGGAGAAATTGATTTTCTTATAAGGAAAGGGACCAGAATCGACAGGTTGATCAATGTCTGCTGGGAACTCAATAAGAAGAATGAAAAGAGAGAATTCTTCAGCCTGTATGAAGCAATGAAACAATTCAATGTCTCCAATGCTCAAATTATTGTAAGTGGATATGATGATCAAGTGGACATCAAAGGGAAAAAGATTCTAATCAGCAATTTCTTCAACTGGCTCAAGGGAGAAAATTAGCTGAAACCTTATATAAATCAAAACTCTAAATATATGCATTGGCACATCAAAAGAAAAGAACGCCAAGCCCGATTATGGCAACTTTGCAGGCCATCACAGTATTTGCTTTTAAAGCAAATAAAAGATATGATTATTATAATAAGCAGTTAACGAGATCTGGAACTACGAACTAAAAAAAGATTTAGCTGTTCCATTCTTGACCTTGTCATTCCCGCGAAAGCGGGAATCCAGTAATTACGCCTAATTATACAATAGGGTTTTGCCTTGATCTTCGAAATTAGTACTTTTTACGAGTTCATCAAGAATGGAGAATGAATAATTAATCTTGGGGAAAATAAAAATGGATATTAAACAATCTTTTGAGATACTTGAATTGGACCGTGGTGCATCGACAGATGAGATCAAACAGTCCTATAAAGATATAGTCACTGTTTGGCATCCGGACCGGTTTTCCAACAATCCCCGTCTGAAACAAAAGGCTGAGGAGAAATTGAAAGAGGTGAATGTGGCATATGACACATTGAAATTCTATCTGTCCCCAGAACATCGGATGGAGCCAGAACAGGAAAAGGCTGAAGCTAATGTCAAGACTGAGACTGCCCAACCCGATGCCACAGCATATGATAAAACAGAAGCTGTGGTTGAAGCGGGCACAGTCATTGCTTTAAGCCTGTGGTCCTGTCTTTCTTCATTATTTCAAAGTGTAGTGACAGAGGTAAAGACTGGGATGGAGCAAGGGAGGTTGGACCAATCGCAAAGAGGCGCCGGTTGCGGCGGAAGAGGCAGAAGAAGAGACAAAGGTATGGGAAGGTGTGGTGGAGGTAGAGGTAGAGGAAAAGGAAAAGGTCGTGGTTGATCATCTAATCTTTCCTTAAATCGGTGATAGGTAAAAAAGATATGCACATAAAGAATTGGCCTGAAGGAGATCGTCCCCGGGAAATGCTTCTGGAGAAAGGCCCGGAGGCTCTGAGTGATGCCGCGCTGCTGGCTATTCTGTTAAGAACCGGCAGGCAGGGAAAAAATGCCATAGCCCTTGCGAGAGAGATGATAAGCAGGTTTGGCGGGCTTAACGGGTTGATGATGGCAACACAGGAGGACCTGTTGAGTGTCAAGGGGATCGGAAAGGCGAAGATGGCTCAGATACTTGCCGCCATGGAAATTGTAAAACGCCGGCTGCGCCAGCCCCTTGAAAAGATTAACATTATCGAAAATCCCCGTGATCTGTTTGAATATCTAAAGGCATCTATGAGCAATCTTTCCCGTGAGGAATTCCGGCTCCTTCATCTAAACAGATCAAAACACCTGATTGCGGAAGAGGTTCTGTTCCGTGGAACGGTTGATGAATCAGCGGTTTATGCCCGTGAAGTTGTTGAATCCGCTTTAAGGAAAAGGGCCTCAGCCCTTATCTTTGTCCATAACCATCCCACAGGACCGGCTGAATCCAGTTTGGAAGATATGGAATTGACCATATCACTGGTAAATGCTTGCAAGGCCGTTGATATTCCGGTTCTGGATCACGTCATTGTAGGCAATGACGGTTTTTTGAGCATGCGGCAGGAGCGCCCGGAGGTTTTTACAATATGAAAAAACTCACACTCAGCCAGCTTGAGCGCCATCTTTTTGCTGCCGCAGACATCCTGCGGGGAAAGATGGATGCATCGGAATTCAAGGAATACATCTTCGGCATGCTCTTTCTGAAACGGTGCTCGGATGTCTTTGATGAAGAATATGAAAGGATCATAAATGCAAACCTTGCCAGAGGCAGGACAGAAGACCAGGCGATCAAACGGGCTGAAGATCCTGCAAGGTATGCGAAATCCTTTTTTGTGCCCAAAACGGCGCGCTGGGAAAAGATTAAACATGCGCACCGGAACATAGGCGATGAGCTGAACAAGGCATTATCAGCGCTTGAGCATGATAACCGGAGTCTTGAGGGTGTGCTTGGGCATATTGATTTCAACAGGAAGGCCGGGAAAACAAAAATTCCTGACCGGAAACTTCGCGATTTGATCGATCATTTCAATAAATATCGCCTGAGAAATGCAGATTTTGAATTTCCTGATCTTATCGGCGCTGCCTACGAATATCTTATCGGACAATTTGCAGATTCTGCAGGCAAAAAAGGTGGAGAATTTTATACGCCACGAGACGTTGTTCGTTTGATGGTGCGTATTCTCAAACCACAGGAAGGGATGCGTGTATATGATCCCTGTGTTGGTTCAGGAGGTATGTTGATCCACTCTAAGCATTATGTGGAAGAGCATGGCGGCAATTCCTTTAACCTGAGCCTTTACGGCCAGGATAACAACGGCAGTGTCTGGTCCATGTGCAAGATGAACATGATCCTTCACGGCATTGCAGGCGCGGATATCCAGAACGATGACGTCCTCGCCTCGCCCCTTCATTTAGATGGCGGCGAGCTGATGCGATTTGACAGGGTCATCACCAATCCTCCCTTCAGCCAGAATTATTCCAAAGACGGCATGAAATTTACCGAAAGGTTCAGATACGGTTTTTGTCCTGAGACCGGCAAAAAAGGCGATCTCATGTTTTTGCAGCACATGCTGGCAGTCCTGAGGACCAACGGCATGATGGCAACGGTTATGCCCCATGGAGTCCTTTTCCGAGGCGGCACAGAAAAAGAGATTCGCAAAGGCGTTATCGAAGATGATCTGTTAGAAGCAGTGATAGGATTTCCGCCCAATCTCTTTTACGGCACCGGCATTCCCGCATGTGTGCTGGTGTGCAGAGCAAAAGGCGCCAAGCCTGACAAGCGAAAAGACAAAGTTCTTTTTATCAATGCGGATGCGGAATTTTACACAGGCAGGGCACAGAACTATTTAAGGCCCGAGCATATCGAAAAGATTACATCTGCTTTTGACGCATTTGAAAATATCCCCGGATATGCAGCCGTTCTTACCAGAAAAGATATAAAGTCCAACGACTGGAACCTGAACATCCGGCGCTATGCGGACAATGCCCCTCAACCCGAACCTCAGGATGTCCGCGCCCACCTATTAGGGGGAATCCCAAAGGACGAAGTCGAATCGAAAAAGGATCTCCTTGATGCCCACGGCCTGAAGATCTCAACCATATTTGTGGAACGTGATGCAGACTACTATGATTTTGACTCAACAGTTACTGAACGGGGCGACATAAAGAAAAGGATTGAGGCAGGAAAAGGGATACAGCTAAAGGAAACAAAGCTGAAAAATACCTTTGATCGATGGTGGGAAAAGCATAAACAATCGTTAATTGATCTGCCCGATACCAAGAACCTCATGGAGGTGCGCAACGATCTTTTAGAAGCCTTTGTGTCAGACATAACACCGGTGGGATTGTTAGACCGGTTCAAGGTGGCGGGCGTTATTGCCACATGGTGGAATGAAAACAAGTTCGATCTAAAAACCCTCATTGCCCAGGGTTTTGGGGGACTGGTGGATGGCTGGGTGGATACCATAGAGGCCGTCATGGAAGAAGCAAAGGGCAATCATTTTGATTTGGCCGATGATCCGATTGTGACCAGGTTGATCCCGGATTATCTGGAAGAACTGGAACATGCCCGGCAGGATATTGTGCGCCTGGAACAAGAGAAACAAGTCCAACCTTATGTGAAAATAACAAATCAATTGAAAGAAGCCAAAAAGCGGTTCAAGGAACTTCAGAAAGACTTCATCAAATGCCTGCACGAAGCCCGTGACGCCCTTTCCGATGATGATTGCAGGTATCTGGTCCTCGATATCCTCAAAGAAAAACTTTCAGGGCATCTACAAAGCTATGTGACCTCCCACAGGCAGGAAGTCATTGCCGCAGTGGAGAATTGGTGGGATAAGTATCTGGTGACGTTGAGGGATATTGAGGGGGCCAGGGGAAATGCAGCCATAGCGCTTAGCGAATTTTCGCGGGAGTTGGGGTATGACTAAATCAAGTTTGAATAAGCTTCCCTTAAAGAGTCTCTTTCGTTTGGATACGACGAGCTGCTTGCCAGCCTCCCAGCCTGAACAAGCGTTCCTCCACCATAGTATTCCTGCATGGGACGAATCAGGTGGTCCTGTTGTTGAGCTTGGCAATACTATCGGAAGCAACAAGTTTCTGATATCGCATGCCTGTGTTCTTGTTTCCAAATTGAATCCCCGTAAGTCTCGGGTTAGCGTAGTTCGAGATCTTCATGGTGAATTTCCACGATGCGCATCAACCGAGTTCATGGTTTATGTTCCAATACACGAGGATGCCGATATCGGATTTTACAGTTGGTATATGAAATCCGAATGTTTCCAGAGTGAACTTGAAAAAGTTGCCACCGGAACCACTAATAGTCATGTTCGAGTTACACCAAAGGAAACACTCAACTGGAAGATCGCACACCCACCTCTCCCCGAACAACGCCGAATCGCCGAAATCCTCGACACCATAGACGAGGTCATTCAAAAAACCGAAGCGCTGATTTCAAAGCTCAAAGCCATGAAGCAGGGACTGCTCCATGACCTGCTTACCCGCGGCCTGGACAAAAACGGCAAACTCCGTGACCCAAAAGCCCACCCGGAACAGTTTAAGGATTCGCCGTTGGGGAGGATTCCGAAGGAGTGGGGCATCAACCCTTTGGAGAAACTTGCTGAAGTTGATAGAGGAAAGTTCACTCACAGACCAAGAAATGATCCTCGTTTTTACGGAGGCGCATACCCTTTTGTGCAAACCGGGGATATTGCCAAAGCAGAAGGCGATATCCTTAAGAAATATTCTCAAACCCTTAACAACAGTGGTTCTGCGGTGAGTAGAGAATTTCCTAAAAACACCATTGCAATAACTATAGCAGCCAATATAGCTGATACCGCCATATTGGGGCAACCAATGTATTTCCCTGATAGTATTGTAGGAGCAATTGTTCGGCCCCCGAATAACGTGCGTTACATTGAGCTTTGTATCAGGCGTGCAAAGCAAATTCTGAACGCTCATGCGCCGCAAAGTGCACAGAAAAACATTAACTTAGAAGATTTGCGGCCGCTTTTGATACCAACATCAACATCAGAAGAACAAAATCGAATTGGAGATATGTATGATGCTTACTCCAATCGAGTACAGAGTGAAGAACAATACCGCGAAAAACTCAAACTCCAGAAAAAGGGTCTCATGCACGACTTATTAACCGGCAAAGTCAGGGTTAAGGTGTAAATGGGAATTGGTGTAATCAAAATTTAGAATGAAATCTGCAAAAGCGAAAACTAATATGCAACAATTTTATCAAAATGTTGTAAGTGTGCCGGATCATTGGAAGGAATCTTGTGTGGGAACAGAATGTTCCTTACATCAGCTTTCCCCATATATCGGCAAACTAAAAAGCTCAATAGCCCGTGACCTGGTGGCGACTTACTCTAAGCCCGGGGACCTCATAGTTGATCCTTTCTCGGGATCTGGGACTGTAGCATTGGAAGCATTACTGCAAGGGCGAAGAGCATTTACTGCTGATATTAGCGCGTATGCGAAGATTTTATGTGAAGCTAAGCTTAAGTCGCCACCTTCTCTTGAATGCGCTTTAGAGAAAGCGGAAGACACCTTGAGTCAGTCACATAAACTTCCTAATCCTGATTTGAGGAAAGTGCCCGCATGGGTACGACAGTTTTTTCATCCTCGAACGCTTAAAGAGGCAATCAAATTTGCAACAGTTTGTAAAAAAGATGAAAACAATTTTCTATTTGCCTGCTTTCTTGGAATACTACACCATCAGCGGCCAGGCTTTTTATCCTATCCGAGTAGTCATTTGGTTCCTTATCTCAGAGAAAAAAAATATCCGCGTGATCAATTTTCTGAATTATATCAATATCGAGAATTGCGGCCCCGCTTACTATCCAAGATTCGAAGGGCTTATGCAAGGTGCCCAAAAATTTCCATGAATGGAAATTCAGTCCATAAGTATTGTTTTGTAAGAAGTTTGAACTTGCCGAAATCTTTTGACTGTTTGATAACCAGCCCACCATATATGAATGCCTTGGATTATAATAGGGACAACCGATTAAGATTATGGTTTATTAACCCAAATTATTCAGTTGCAACAGAAGACAAAGTGATTCAAAAGCAAGAAGCTTTCAAAATAGCGATGGCTTCCTTAGTCAAAAAGGTAAATTCATCTTTAAAAACAAATGGATATTGTGTAATTATTGTGGGGGAACGAATAGCAAGTAGACCTAAAACTCATCTGTCTCATTTTGTTTGTAACATAGTCGCGGATTATGCGCCATCATTGAAACTATTAGAGGTTATGGAAGATCATATTCCCGATATTCGGAGGTCGCGCCGAGATTACAGAGGTACTAAGATAGAACATTTTTTAATATTTCAGAAGGTGTAGAATGCGAAAATATTTGCCGGATGTAGAATGGTTTATCGGGAAGCAGGTGCCAGACCAACAGGGGAAATACATAATAGTTGAACACAGGGGATCTGGTATGAATGCACATGTTTTCCGAGCTCATTCGGACGAGCTCAGACATGATATTGCCGTAAAAATTATTCCCAAAAAAAACCTAAAACCGATGATCTGGAAGCAAGAATTCCAGAAGGCTAATAGGCTCATCAGTTCTCAGGTTGTCGTTAGGTTCTTCAGTTTTGGTGAATGGCAAAGTATAAATTATGACATAGATTGTGTCATATTGCTATCAGATTATATACCTGGAAATAATCTTAAAGAATATATTGAACACAATAAGAATAACGTATCTGTTAATTTCATAACAGATTTACTAAAAGCGATGTTTGATCTCTTTAATGAGATGAATAAGAGACCATTCCAACATGGTGACCTGCATTCTGGTAACATTCTGGTTGAAGATCGATCCACATCACTTAGGGGGCCAGATTATGCTTTTCGGGTAACTGATTTTGGCACAACTTCAGCATCCGAAAATGGGTTTGAAAAGGATGATTTTGAACAGCTTGCCTTTATACTTAAGGATCTTTTGGAAAATGTTGATTATCAGAGTTCAGGATCTTTTGAAAAGTTTACCTTCAATATCCTGAATGATCATTTTTTGGCAAAGCATCTGGTAGAAACCGATACAACTCGTGATTCTTATGCGCGTCGTCCTAAAGAACTTTTCGATCATCTTAACGAAATTGAGTCTGAATTTGACAAGATTCAATCAGATAAAGCTGTTAAAAAAATAACTGATCCTTTTGAATATCTCAGTTGTGAACAAATTGGTGATTCACACGGCCTACTAAGAGCTCTCTATTCCGATCGCTTCCTTGGCCTTTCAGATATTGAAACAAGGAATAATTTAGTGCTGACTGGGCCGCGCGGTTGTGGCAAAAGCACTGTGTTTAAAAGCCTAAGCCTTCAGCACCGCTTAATTATCGACGAAGATATCCCAGACAAACTTACATATATAGGCATTTACTACCGATGTGACGATTTGTATTTCGCATTCCCACGATACATGACTCCTGACCGACAAGAAGCATTAGATGTCCCTTTACACTTCATAACATCAACGCTGCTGAATGAATTGTTCGATTCAATTAAAAGGTGGGCTTCAAAACACTATAAAGATGAATTTGATAAAAAAGAGGGAAATGTTTCAAGGTCTATATGGGAGCTTTTGGAACTTAGCCGCTCTCAAGAGCCCGGAATTGATAGTTTCAGAGCACTTTCAGCCAGACTTCAAAAAGAAAGATTCAAAGCCGCAAAGAAACAACGCTTCGTAAACGATCCTAAGCATAGTTTTGGCCATTATTTTGGTCCAGACATACTTATCAAGATATGTGATCTGCTTATGGGAAAATTCTCTTTTCTTAATGATCGTCCTTTTTTCTTTTTCATCGATGACTATTCCTCGCCAAAAATTACGATAGAATTGCAACAAAATCTAAACCGTCTTCTTATGCAGCGCACATCCTCTTGTTTCTTTAAACTTTCAACGGAAAGTCCTGTGAGTTATGCACGTAACGATATTGATACCAAAGCCTACGTGGAGGGTAGAGAATTCACCCTTATAAATTTGGGGTTGGTTTACATTCATGCTGGAATAGAAGAAAAACTGCAATTCATTGAAGATGTATTTAATAGAAGACTAACAGCCATTGACAATTACCCCGTTTCTGATCTTGAAGCCCTTTTGGGTTCCTATTCGGAACTAAATTTTAATGAAGACGCAAGGCTTATAAGACGTGGTAAAAGAATAAAATTTTGGGGAAAAGAATCACTCTGTCACCTCTGTTGTGGTGACATTTATCACATCATTGATTTGGTAAAACGAATGGTTGTCAATATTGGAGGCGCTCAGGGATTGGCTGAAATTGAGTCTCCCCAAAAGATCTCAGCCAAGGAACAATCAAAAGCAACAAGAGAACAGGCTGGTAATTTTTTAAAGGGTTTACGTATCTTACCTAATGGATCTAAATTAGTTGAAATTGTTGCTGCATTTGGCATCATTGCGCATTCTTATCTAAGGTATAGAAACTCTAAGAATGTAGAAACAAATCCTCCCTGGCAGGCCCATAGAATAGAGCCGTATGAACCATTAAAGCTATCGAATGAAGCACAAAAAATATACGACGAACTTTTGAGATATTCAGTATTTATTGAAGATGTGAGGGGGAAAAGTCGACGAGGGAAGGTTGTGCCCAGGCTTTATCTTAGACGATTGCTTATACCACATTTTAACCTTACGTTCAGCATGCGTGATTCCATTGGATTGGAGGCAAACGAAGTTGAGAAACTACTTTTGTTGCCCAAAGAATTTGAAAAAAGCCATTTAGTTAAAAAGGGGCTTATTGCCGATCCTGACCAACCTCTTTTGCCAGGATTTGAAATGGAGGATTAGTCAATGCCCAAGGTACTAAGAATAGATAGAAAATTATACAACCTCGAAAAACCACCTTTGGTGCCTTCAGACACTGTTGGTTTTAACAAGGGCGATATTTTGATTTTGTGTGCGGGATTTGAAGATCGATCAATAACGGTATTAAATAATGCAATAAATTCAGGGAAGAGTGATTTTTCAATAGTTCTTGTTGAGTATCTTCCAAATGTGCCTGAAAACAAGACTAATGAGATCATGAAGAAGTGTAGCGAATGTGGAATATCAGTGGATCGCCTTTTGTATGATCGCGAAAATCCTCCAAGCATAAGAAATAAGCTACTTGATATCCTGCATCCGGTTGAATGCCGCATTTTCGTAGATATATCAGGAATGTCAAGATTGCTTATCGTTCAAATATTAAACGTATTGGGGAACCCCCCGTTCAATTTTTCGAGGAGCACAATTTTATACTCTATAGCACAGGAATATCCACCAAATGAAAAGGAAGTAGACGCTGAAATCAGCAAAATGGAAGAAGACTCACTTCATTCAGCCATGTTTTTATCTTCTGGTGTATTCGAGTTAGCTGTTGTCCCAGAGCTATCTTCTGTATCCTCGGAGGGCCAACCAATCAGGGTAGTTGCATTTCCGTCTTTTAACCCAAATCAGCTTGCTGCTTTACGATCAGAGATCCAGGCATCGTCTTTCACCTTAATTCATGGAATTCCACCACTGGAACAGAATGCGTGGCGACCAGATAAAATCAATATCCTCAACCGTATTGAAGATATTTCGAACAGAGATGATTTTGAAGTGAGTACTTTGGAATACAATGAAACTTTAAAGTTACTCCTTGATATTTATGATAAGTACGGAGTGTTAGAAAGGATAATTGTTGCTCCTACCGGGAGCAAGATGCAAACCGTTGCTGTAGGTATTTTCAGGGCTTTCATGGAGGATATTCAAATAGTATATCCAACACCGCGTATTTTTCCAAAACCTAAAGAGTATACCAAGGGCGTAATGCAGTTGTATCAATTACACTTGGATTCTTTCTCAGATATCCGAAAGTAGTAGGAATAAATATACACGGGGAAAATGGGGTGAAATAAGTGGCATACGTGAAATGTTGGCATTTTCGGGTCAAGAAAGGGCCGGAAGTTCTGAAGCATTTTATCCTGAATTTTTGTCTGTTGAAGCGATTCAACAAAGTCTAAGAACCCTGGTTGATTGCTATAAAAAATAAACGGAAAGAAACTGTTATGATTACATTGCGACAATTTTCTGCGGAGCCATCCACAATTCCCACCATTGCCACTTGGTATCTGGCCGATTTGAGTAAAGCGCAGGGCAACAAGAAGGAACCGTAAAATATGAGTCTCCCTGTCAATATACATAAAGTGCTGCAGGGCCGCCCTGTGGAGTGGGAGCGGCTTGAGTTTAAACGCGGCTGGAATCCGGAGGCCGTTTTGCACACTCTGTGCGCCTTTGCCAATGACTTCCACAATCTGGGCGGCGGCTATATCTTTCTTGGTATTGCCGATGACAATGACTCTGCCTCTTCTCGTTTTGAGACTGATGATGATCGGACATACTTTGTGAGTTATTTTCCTGTTCATCCCCTTGCAGTTTCGAAAGAGACCGCACAAGTCGGGCTCAAGTTGGGACTAAGTCGGGATCAAGTTCAACTCCTTAAATTTACATTTAAAGAACGATCAATAGCTGAACTTATGGAACTTTTTAAATGGCAGAACAGAACCAAGTTCAGGACCAAGTATATAAAACCACTTCGATATTGGCTGGCTGACAATGACCATCCCCGACAAGCCGCGAAGCAGCAAGCAGCGGTATGTAACGACCGAAACAGGGAAAGAGGTCTTAAAAACATGAAGGAAACGTATGGCACAAACACCTGATGAAAAAACATATGTAGAGATCCCCTTTATCGAGTATTTCGTGGAGAACTGCAATCCATTTGTATTGCATAACCATACAATTGTATGATATGAGCATACATTATGAATGTTTTAGCGGAAATATTATCATCTAAGATCCGGGCGGAGATATTTCGCCTGCTCTTCGGAACAATTGCCGAAGAGTTGCACATGCGTGAGATCGAAAGGCGTTCGGGATATGCCATAGGGACGATACAAACAGAACTGAAAAAACTGCTGCGCCTGGACCTGGTTAAGAAGCGAAAAGATGGGAATCGCCTTTACTATCGGGCCAACAAGGAGCATCCTCTTTATCCTGATATTCGGAGTCTTGTCCTGAAAACAATCGGTTTAGTGGATATTCTAAAAAATGCATTAAGACAAGATTCAGATATCAGCATAGCTTTTGTATTCGGATCCATTGCCCTCCATGAGGAAACGGCCGGAAGCGATGTCGATCTAATGGTTATTGGAAAACTAGGGTTGAGGAAATTAACCGGTATGTTATCAGGAGTGCCCGAGCATATCGGCAGAGAAATCAACCCTTATGTTTTAAGTGTAAATGAATTTGTCAAACGAAAAACAAACAGGGAACACTTCATCACTCAGGTGCTTGAAGCGCCCAAGATCTTTATCATAGGAAATAAAAATGAGCTTGAATCAATGGGTTGATAATGGCTGGTTGCGCAGACATAAAACCAGTCAAGAAGAAATTGAGAATTTAATTATGATCATTGATCGTGACTTGAAAGATGCAAAGGGAGGCATTTCAGATGACTGGCGGTTCGGTATTGCATACAATGCCGCACTCAAGCTATGTACTATCCTTCTCTACGCTGAAGGTTTCAAGGCAGAAAAAACATTGCAGCACTACCGCACCATTCAGGCATTGCCTTTAATACTTGGAAAAAAGCGAAATGCCGATGCGATATATCTGGATTCATGCCGATCCAAAAGAAATATCGTGGAATATGACTATGTCGGAGGTGTCACAGGACATAATGCTGATGAACTTATTGAGTTTGTGAAAGAATTGAAAGCAGACGTTTTGGAATGGCTAAACAATAATCACCCGGAACTGGAATTTAAGAAAAAAGATTAAAAAAAGAAAAGCAAATGGCGCAAACACCTGATGAAAAGACATATGTGGAGATTCCCTTTGTCGAGCAGTTAAAGGGAATGGGGTGGGAGCATATTGAGGGTGATATTGATGTGCCGTATCTAACGGAGCGGGAGAGCTTCCGTGATGTATTGCTGACTGATAGATTGCGCAGAGCGATCAAGAATATCAATCTCGATGACAACGGGAATCCCTGGCTGGATGATGACCGTGTCAATCAGGTGGTCAGCGCCTTGGAGCGAATCAGCGCGCCAAAATTGATGGAAGCAAACAAGAAAGCCTTTGATCTTATCGTGCAGGGGGTTGAAGTAGAAGGAGATCCTGCCCTGCATGGTGGAAAAGAAAAGACGGTTGCCATAATTGATTTTGATCATCCTGAGAAGAATGATTTCTTGGCGATAAATCAGTTCAGGGTGGATGTGCCCGGCGGAAAGACCTTCATTTCTCCGGACATTGTGCTCTTTGTCAACGGGATTCCCCTTGTCGTTGTGGAATGTAAAAGCCCTAAAATATCCAATCCCATGGAGGAAGGGATAAACCAGCTTCTGAGATATTCCAACCAGAGGCCGGGCGTGGAAGAGGATGAGGGGTGTGAACGGCTCTTTTATTACAATCAGTTTCTGGTCGGCACCTTTCGGCAGGAGGCGCGGGCAGCCACGGTGGGCGCGGGGTATGAACATTACATGGAGTGGAAGGACACAAGCCCTGTTCCCATGAGTGAAGTTGCAAAGCGCCTGAGCAAAGAGAGGTTAAACAGCCAGGAAATCCTTGTTGCAGGTATGCTCCAAAAACAGAATCTTCTTGATATTATAAGAAATTTTATTCTTTTCGATCAGGTTCAAAGCCGTCAGGTAAAGCTTATGTGCAGGTACCAGCAGTTTCGGGCCGTGCATAAGGCGATTCATCGACTCAGAACTGGTAAGACAAGAATAGAGCACGGCGATACAGATCAGCGAGGCGGTATTATCTGGCATACGCAAGGGTCAGGTAAAAGCCTTACAATGGTTTTTATGGTGCGCAAGATGCGGACCATTTATGATATGAAAAGGTTCAAGATTGTAATGGTCACCGACAGAATAAATCTTGAAGACCAGTTAAGAGGCACTGCCGGTTTGACCGGTGAAACCGTTTATCGGGCTAACAATAAGAACGATCTTGCCAGGCACATGCAGGAGGATGGCTCCAATATTATCTTTGCAACGGTTCAGAAATACCAAGATCGGGCACCCGTTACAAAGGATTATGAAATTCCAAGATACCCGCTTCGGAAAGCGGCGGCTCCTTCCGGCGAAAAGAAAACAGATTATAAGTTCCCCGCAAAACCGACCCTGTTTCCCATCTGGAATCATTCTGACAAGATATTGGTTCTGGTAGATGAAGCCCACCGCTCCCACACCAGCATGCTCCACGCCAATATCATGCGGGCCATGCCAAACTGCGCCATGATCGGATTTACCGGAACACCCATTATCGTTTCGGGGCGCACAAGAAGGACTCATGAGATTTTTGGCGATTATATTGATCAGTACACCATTGAGCAATCACAAAAAGATGGCTCTACGGTTAAAATCCTCTATGAGGGCCGCAAGGCAGAAGCCATGGTTGAGGATGGAAGGAGCCTGGATCAGTTTTTTGATGATATGTTCAGATCGCGCAGTGAAGAAGAAAGGGAGGCAATACGGCGCAGGTACGGAACTCTGGTCAATATATTGGAGGCCAAGGATATCATTGCCGTAAAAGCAGAGGATATACTGCTTCACTATGCCGCAAATATCTTGCCCAATGGGTTTAAGGCCCAGGTTGTGGCGGTGAGCCGTCGGGCTGCCATCCGGTATTATGAAGCCTTTGGGAAAGCCAGAGAAAAACTCTTAAAAAGGCTTGACCTGCTTGATCCGAACCTCTTGAATCTGCCGGAAGATGAACAGAAAAATCTGGATAAAGAAACACAGTTTCTGATCATTGCCGCAAAAAATAAAGACATCATAAAGGAGCTTGAGTTTGCGACAATTATTTCTGGGGACCACAATGACCCGCCTTCCTATAAAGAACATACGGATAAAGCAAAACACGAAATCCTTGTGGGGAAGGATGGAAGATTCAAAAAACCCCTGGACAAGGATAAGCTTGCCGTCATTATTGTAAAAAGCATGCTGCTGGTTGGATTTGATGTGCCTGTTGAACAGGTTATGTATCTTGACCGTTTTATGCAGGGGCACGAACTTCTGCAGGCTATTGCCAGGGTAAACCGGCGTTACACGGGAAAGACACGAGGACTGATTGTTGACTATTTTGGTGTTGGTGATCGTCTGACCGAGGCACTGGCTATGTACTCGCAGAATGATATCAAGGGTGCGCTGATCAATATCAAGGACGAGCTGCCGAAACTGGACGACCGGTATAGAAGGATTATAGGGCTGTTTAGCGAAAGGGGAATTGCTGACATTTCGGATATTGACGCTTGTGTTGATGCATTAAGAGACGTTGAACTGAGGGCGGAATTTATCAACAAGTTTGCGGAATTCGCAGAGAGCATGGACATTATACTGCCGCGCCCGGAGGCCTTGCCCTATATCTACGACATGAAGCTTCTCGGATTTATTAATAAAACCGCGGCTAATCGATATCGAGATTCACAACTAAACATCGCAGGGGTAGGAAATAAAGTAAAACAGTTGATTGATGAGCACATTATTGCACAAGGCGTTAATCCAAAGGTCCCGCCCATATCTATTTTGGATAAAAACTTTGAAAAGGAAGTAGGCGCGATCAAATCGAAAAAGTCACAGGCCCTGGAAATGGAACACGCCATTAGATTCCATATTGAAAAACACCTTAACGAAGATCCTGCTTTTTATAAAAAGCTCAGCGAAAGATTGAAGGATATCCTCGATGCCTTTCATGAGAACTGGGAAGCCCTGGCAGAAGAACTTGAGAAATACATTCATGAGGTAAAAAGGGGCCGGGAAGAAGATCAAACAGGTTTAGATCCAAAGAGACAGTCGCCGTTTTTGGGAATCTTGATTGATGAATACGAGAAAAAACCTGAAGAGCGGAAAATGAAAGATTTCTGTGAAGCAGTTGTTGATATTGTGGATCATATCCGGCAGGAGATCGGTATTGTTGATTTTTGGCGAAACAGGCATGCACAGAACATATTGAGAACGTGGATTATCAATGAAGTGGATGATCGCAATCTTGTTCCTTTCGACAAACAGGGGAAGCTTGCGGATCGTTTTATGGAGCTGGCAAAAGCCCTGCATTTAAGGCTGATCAGATCATGATGACAACGGTGAAGATGGACGGTCTTGAATATAGATTGAAGAGATCTAACCGGAAATCTATGGAAATTTCCATTGAGAGAGATGGGGCCGTTATGGTGAAAACCCCATATCAAATAGAACTGAATGAGATCGAGAAGTTTATTTCTGAAAAGAATGTATGGATTCATCAAAAACTGGCAAAAAAGAAAGCCATAAATAGAGAAAGACCCAAAAGAGAATTCGTTAATGGCCAGGGATTCTTATATCTTGGTAAGAGTTACCGGCTCAAATTTTTTGATAATGCTGGAATTAAGTCTGGGAAACTGCCGAAAGCAGAGCCGCTTCGCTTATGGCGCGGCTATTTTGAACTCGCAGAAAGCGAAAAGGCCAATGCGCGCGAGCACTTTATATCCTGGTACAAAAAACAGATTAAAAAGCAGCTTAAAACCCGCATGCCACGATATGATAAAAGGATCGGTGTGAGAGTAAAAAATATAAGGATCCTGAACCTTGGCCACCGCTGGGCATCGTGTGGACGAAACGGTATTATCAATTTCAACTGGCGTTCGGTCATGGCTCCCATCTGGGTCTTTGATTATATTCTGGTTCATGAAATGATTCACCTTGTTGAGCGTGCTCATTCGGACAGGTTTTGGCGACTGGTATCCCGCGTAATGCCGGACTATAAAGAACATGCAAGCTGGCTCAATGAAAACGGGGCGGATTTAGATCTATGAGCCTGATTTCATCTCTTAATAAGACTGATGAAGTTTAAGAAAACTTTTCAACTTTTAATAGATTTTTTGAACGTGATCGACCATGCGCTGATAGGCGTTTTCGCCCTAAAGTTGTATGGATATATACAGCCAGGTAGAGAGATATTATGACATTGTTGGAGAAAAGCAGAAAACATAAAGAATTAATCTCGAAACCGATCTTCTGTTATCCAAAAAGGACTTCGCTGCTATGAGAAAAAAGCCATTCAAGAAAGAACAAAATTTGGAAGATTATTTTGACTTCCTGGAAGATATTGGAGCCTTTGAGTCAAAGAAGCTTAAGGCAAAATTTTATGATGCAGAGTTTGAGTTATTATAGTCGCTTCTGCATAGCAAGAAATGGAGAAGGCATAACCATGCAAATGCAGCCGACGCAAAAAGAAAACATGGGACATGGGTGTGGGACATGGGTGTCAAAAGCTTGAATTGTGAATTATAAATTTCTAAAATATATTGAAATGGGTGTCATCTTATTGCATCATTATTGACAGCAAATTTACACTGTTTTGATTCCGTTTATTCGGGAAGGAGGTTTAATGAGCGCTTTTTCTCAGGTAGAAAAAATATCCGAAAAATATGCTGTATCTGCTTAAGAGTTTATTCGTTCGGGCGCAATTATGAATCTTAGGGAAAAACAACGATTGCTTCAGATAGAACGTTTTTAAATTTTAGCCAGATACCAGACTTCAAATGTAGAAGAATTAAATCAGAAGGTTGCGGAAGGCGATGCGTCGGAACATCCTGGCTGGGAAGATTTAATTGAGGTTAAGAATATTGAACAGGAAATTAACGAGATAGAAAATGATATCAAAGCATTATAAGTACAAAAGGAAACGGCATTATGGAACAAGATGTCACTGTCAAAATACCACGCACATGGATAAAGGGGCTGCCCGAAGAAGAGCTAACTCTCAAACAAATCATTCGTCTGGGCATTTACCAGTATAAAGTAGAGCGTGCGATTCAGTTGTATCGGGATGGTGTGGGTTCTCTGGGTTATGTTGCAGAACAAATGGGACTTAACAAACAAGATCTGATCCGGGAAGCTCGTCATCATAATATAGATCCAAAATATTCCGATCAAACGATTAAAGAGGAACTTTCTAAATGGCATTAAATGTTGTTTCAAACGCCGGTCCTCTTATGGTTTTTTCAAAGCTGAATGCACTCCACTTGTTAAAAGAACTCTATGGTCAAGTTGAGTTCCCGCTTTCAGTTTACATAGAGACTGTCAGTATCGGAATCAGGCATGGTTTTGCGGACGCTCAAATACTGAATTCATTTTAACGATTTTTGTCATATCCAACGATCCTTATATAGAAAATATCCAGGGAGGTGTTTTAATGCTTAATATAAAAGAACAGACCATAAAAGAACTGGATGAATTAAAGCCCGAGGCATTGGCGAAAGTATATGACCTGATAACCGAGCGAAAGCGGACGAATCAGGCCCAAAAAAGCAAATCGACCGCCGCTGATTATATAGAGGTAAGGCAGGCCTTAAAACAATGCAAAGGGTTTCTATCTGAAGATATAGTACTGGAAAGAGAAGACAGGATATGAATCTATTCTTTCTTATCCCCTTGCAGTTTCGAAAGAGACCGCACAAGTCGGGGACATGTTGGGACCAGGTCGGGACCAAGTTACCGCACAAGTCTTGAACTTTTGCCAGGAGCCGCGCAAGTCCTCAGAAATTATGGAATTGATTGGAAAATCGGCAATTCTACAAAAAAGTGCCATACTGCAGCCAGAATTTCAGAGAGGTCACGTTTGTAACCGGGAATAGTTGGTGCATTCGCTTTATCACAGACATCCTGTTGACAGCTTTCCGGCTTAGGTGACGAGTGCAAGTATAAGTGAGAAATAGGAGAAAGCAAAATGAAGATAGAAGCTGGAAAACTTTACGCGGTTATTACGGGGGATATTGTAGATTCCTCAAAACTGCCGCCAGAGAAACGGCAACAGCTTCATAAAGTGATGAAGGAAGGATCAAAGGCTTTGCGCAAGGCTTTTAAAAAGTACGTTTCGATGAGTGTGGATATTTTTAGAGGTGATAGCTGGCAAATGCTGGTATCTGATCCATCCAAATCCCTTAGATTAGGATTGTTCTACCGTGCGTATATAAAATCTCGTATGGAGTTAAGCAAAGTGGATACCCGCATGGCCATTGGCGTAGGAACTATCGATTTTATTCCAGGCACAAACGTTTCGGAAGGCGACGGAGAAGCTTACAGGAATTCAGGGAAAATGCTGGCAGAGATTTCAAAATCTGTTTGCATGCGTTTTATTTTTCCAGGGAATGAAAAATCAGCAGCGCTGGATATTGTTGTGCAATTAGTAGATGCCATTGTTAGACGCCGCTGGACAGACAAGCGTTCGCTGGCTATTACCGGGGCTTTACAGGGATGGAAGCAAGATAGAATTGCTTTGCTGTGGGATAAACCCATCAAACAGCAATCAGTAGTAGACAATCTCAATGGCGCTGATTGGAAATCCATTGAAAAGGCTATAAGCTTTTTTGAAAAGAGTTTACCGAAACAGTCAAATTCATAAAACAGGTTCTATGGCCTGTATTTATCAAAAACAGGTTGAATTGCCTGTAGTTTGGAACTAAAGGTCAAATAGCCTGTATAAACTAAGTTGAGCGATTTTTTGCAAAGATATGTGCTGAGATCTTGATGCATAAGGAGTTGCAAAAACCGCAGGCATACCCGTGGATATGTCGAGGGTTTTTGCGAAGCCTTTATGCGCAAGAGATCGGCGCAGATCGAGTAAAAAACCGCTCAATTTAGGTTAAAGCATCAGGGGGGTTTCTCACTGAGAAGCGAAATGGTAGAAAAGACCAGTGAATGAAATCGCAAAACAATTGCTGATTTGTCTTGTGGCATCTCATTTTGTCGGGGACTTTATTTTTCAGTCCGATAAGGATGCATCGAATAAGCTAAGGCCTCTCATTCTCCTGAAGCACTCGTTCATAGTGGCGATCTTAAGCTATGTGCTTTGCGGTGTCTGGACTCAATGGCGGATACCCTTTGTGATATTTTGCACCCATCCTGTTATCGATTGGATTAAAGAGAAGGCCGTCAAACGAGAAGGACTCTCAAACAAATGGAGTATTTATGCGTTTCTTATTGATCAGGCTGCCCATATTCTTATCATAATCATCCTGGCTATCACAATTACGCCTGTGAGTACTGTTGCCGGCGCTGGCGCGAATGCGATTTCCTTGTTTTGGGTGGATCTTTTTGGAAAAGGCTTTCTGAAACTGTTAATCATTCTTTCAGGTGCCATTTTGGCAGTTAAAGCTGGAGGGATCCTTATTGGGATGGCTGTAAGGCCTTTTCTTGATGAAATAAAGAACAATGAAAACGATGTCGACATGGAGACAAAGACAAGCAGCAGAGGCTTGAAAAACGGCGGAAAAGTGATCGGGCAGCTTGAACGCAGCTTAATTTTTCTTTTTATCCTGATGGGACAGCTTTCAGGTATTGGATTTCTGATTGCGGCAAAATCTGTTTTTCGTTTTGGAGAAGTTAAAGATCCCAGGCACAGGATGGAGGCTGAATACATCATTATTGGAACACTAATGAGTTTTGGCTACGGTATGTCGATTGCGTACGCGACGAAATTTTTCGTGGGGCTGGTCTAATAACAATAAGGAAAACTTATGGCACAAACACCTGATGAAAAGACATATGTGGAGATCCCCTTTATTGAGCAGTTAAAGGGGATGGGCTGGGATCATGTGGAAGATAAAACAGATCCAAAATCTTGTTTATCCTGTTATTCCGTCTAAAAATACCCTATAGTTCGTTGGATAAAAGGTGGAATAGCCTGGTCATTCTGTAGAGCATGTCATCTATAACACCTTGCTCCAGCCAGCACAGGCAAAGGCGAAGCGGCTCTTGAATCTGTTGTAGCATATAGCCGCGGCTTCCTGTCCGGTACAGTGGGAGACGGCAATGAGCTCCACTGCATAGTCGTCAAATGCATCCATAGACTTTTTTAGCTGCTGACCAGACCCCATCATAAAGCCTAAATGTGTGCCTCCGATCACGGCATGAAATTTCTTGTGTCCCGTTTTGGCCGAAAAATGGTTCATGATATTGACCACCCCGGAATGAGCACATCCAAGCAGGATAACGGGTCCCTGATCCGTTTCGATCAAGAGACTGATATCGTCCAATAGTGGGTCGTCAGTGATTTTTCCCTTATGCTTTACCTTGAGCCTTTTGTCCGGGTATTCAAAGTCCGTCTTTCTCGGCACTTCCCCTGAAAAGAAGATTCCCGGCGCGATTTCGGAAAACTTCCGTATCAAGTTGAATCGGGCCTGCAGTGCGCCTTCCAGATAGTCTTGAGAATATTTGATGCCGATGAAAACTCTTTGTTTGCCGGCAGGTGTTTCTAATTCAGCGTATTTTTTTGAAAAAATTTCCGGATGTGCAATAACCTCGACCCCTCGCGGCGGATACAGCACAGATGGGAGGCCCCCTGTATGATCATAATGGCCGTGACTTAGAATAACCCTCTTGAGTTGCGCCAGATTGATTCCTAGTACCTGTGCGTTATTGGCGAGGGACATGCCCTGGCCTGTATCAAAAAGGATTTTTTGTCCGTTTTTTTCAATCAGGGCGGAGAAGCCGTGTTCTCCAGTCAAGCCCATTGGTCCCCCAGCAGTATTCTCACACAATACGGTGATCTTTGTCTGTCCCATGTACTTCTCCTTTGGTGAAACTCAATTCACCTTTTTTTCTGCCCATATTGCCAGTTTTTCACGAAAAATTTTTGAATTATGTCTTATATCAACTGGGAATGCCTTGTGAAAAAGTATTGTTTCAATATCCTTTGTCAGGACACTGCTTTTTGCAAGTTCAAGGAGTTCTTTTTTAATAAGTTTTTTTCTTTTTTCTTTTTTGTTATGTTCCAGCTCAATGCATATCACCGGTTTCTGGTTTGGCGGAGAACCGACTCCGACAAGGGCGCTTCGAAACACCATTGGATGGTTGTTGAATATAGCTTCACAGGGTATTGTGAACATAAAGCCGTTTTTTGTAATCACTCGCTGATTTTTTCGGCCGCAGAACCATATCCTTCCATTTTTGTCCATCCAGCCGAGATCTCCCATCCTGTGCCATATCTTATCCCCTTCTTTTATTTTGGAAAGCGCATCTGCCTTTGGTTTACGAAAATACTGCTTTGTGACCAGATCTCCCGACACCGTTATTTCACCTGTATCACCATCAGGAAGAATGATATCATCGGACCACTTTTCGATTTGATTATCATTTATCTCAATTATGCGCACTTCCAATTCGCCGATAGAGCGGCCTACGCATATACCGAAGCCCTTCTTGCTCAGCTCTGCTGTTTCGGACAGTATTTCTTTGCTTCCTGTTGATATCACGGGCATTGCTTCGGTGGCGCCATAAGGAGTGTGAATCTCGGCGCCGTCACATAAAATTGAAGCAAATCTTTCGATATTTGATGGAGAAACCGGAGCGCCTGCGGAAATAACTCTTTTTAGCGAAGGCAGGGTCAAGCCTTTGTTTTTGCAGTATCGTCCCACTCGATTCAGCAGGGCAGGAGATGCAAACATATTAGTGACTCCCTGATTCATAATAGGCTCTATGATTTTTTCAGGGTTAACAAATCCAGGCTTTGTGGGGTCCATATCCGGTATAATTGCCGTCATTCCCAAGGCTGGGTCGAAAAGGGCAAAGAGAGGGAATGTGGGAAGATCTATTTCATCAGAAGTTATATTAAAATGGGATTTTATATGTCTTATCTGGGCGTCAAATGTGCCGTGAGTATATACTACACCTTTAGCGGGGCCTGTGCTGCCTGTGGTAAACAGTATAGCTGCCGTATCGTTTTGTCTGGTTTTGGCAATGTTATATGGTTTATTGGATTTACAACGAATATCATTAAGGGTTAATCCTTCCCGGAACCAGCGCCTGCCGACAGTTATGCATGTTTTTACTGTTTTGAAATATTTTGGTCGCAGTTTTCTCAGCGCATGGGCTATTGGTATGCCTATAAAAGCATTGGGACGGCTTTCTTCAAGGCAGCGCAGCATCCGGCTTATTCCCATGCCTGGATCAACAACAACAGGTACAGCTCCAACCTTGAATATTGCAAATGTCAAGGCAAAAAATTCAATGCCGGGTTTAACCATCAAAACAGTTCTTGTTCCCTGTTTAATCCCTGCCTTTTCGAGTCCATAAGCATAATAGTCGGATTCCCGATCAAGCTGCTGGAAGGTTAGATGAGAGTAAGCAACCCTATTGTATTTATCCCGGGCTGCAGGATAGACAACTGCTCTTTTGTGAGGATGTTTTTCAGACATACTTCTGAGATGAATTGAAACATTGCAACTACTCAGGTTGTCAGGTTCAGAGTTCATGGTTATTATTTGTTATATTGGATACTTTTCTAAGAATTCTTTAGCTAAAGCTATAACTTTTTCAGGCTCGTCTTCAAGGACATAATGGCCTGCTTCTGAAAAGGTATGAACCTCTGCATCAGGAAAACGGCGCTGCCATTCTGCCAGGTATGAGAGGTCAAAAACAAAGTCATGCCTGCCCCAGCATATCAGCATTGGAATATCTGAAAGTTTATGCAGATTTTTATCAACATGCCTGACAAGGCTGTAGCCTGGGTCATTTTCGCTTAAAGGAATATCCTGAACAAACTTGAGAGTGGCTATCCTGTTTTTCCAGCAGTTGTACGGGGCGATCAGACCGGATTTTACATCTTTTGAGAGTCCCTTTCTTGTTGCCATGAAAAGAGCGCTATATGCAAATATATTAAAACCGAGTACTGCAAGGCGTGCAAATGGGCAAACATCCCTTATGAGCCTCAGCCTGACAGGCAGCTTTTTGTTCTTCGGAGGAAAAAAAGCCGCGGTGTTCATTATGATTATTCGCTTAATCCTTTCCGGGTATTTAATTGCATAAGCCATTCCGATCATCCCACCCCAGTCGTGAACAACAAGAGTCAGCTTTTCCTTCAGGTTAAGGCGATCCAAGAGAGTTTCCAGATCATTTATACGGGTTTTCAGCCTGTAGTCATATGTTTTTGTGTCTGGCTTGTCAGACAGTCCGCAACCGATATGATCTACTGCAATGGTGCGAAATTGAGGTGAAAGCGCTGTAACAAGGTTGCGATAATAGAAAGACCAGGTAGGATTTCCATGAATCATTATAATCGGATCGCCGGAGCCCTCATCAACAAAGTGGTATTTAAGCCCGTCTAAATCCATATAATGGGACTTAAACGGGTAAAGATGCCTGAAAGATGATATGTCAACTGGTCTGTTCTTTTTCATATTACCATTCAATCCCCAGCATAAGACAGTTCAGTCCACTGCCGATTCCCAGAAATCCGACAAGATCGTTTTTTATCAGAAACTCGCGTTCCGATGCTATTGCAGCAGTTATTGGAAGCGATACGGTTCCGATATTTCCAAGATGCCGGAAGGTGGTAAAATCTTTTTCTTCCGGGATACCTATGGATTCCAGTATGGTTTTTTGGTGAGTTGCTCCCACCTGATGGCAGATGACTTTGTCAGGCTTATTATCGGGCCACGACAGTTCTTTTTTAAAATCTTTGTATGTTTCAATTCCCAAAACAACACCGTGCTGCAAAACACCGACAGAATCTGTTTCCATAACATGAAGTCCGCTTGCAGGTATCCCGGTATCCGGCCCCCATCGGCAAAGTTCATGATGCTTTGTTGCATTCCTTACTATTCCTCCTAAAAATCGGTGTCCTTTATCGGAAATTGATTCATCCGTCAAAAGAACAGCAACAGCCCCGGACCCGCCTGTAAGAGTTGCAATTGTTTTCTTAAAGACTTCTATATCTTTTGTTTTAAGTAATCGGTCTATTGTAATATCAACGATTTGACGGGAAGACTCGCACGCTACCACAAGACCTGCCTTGATATGTCCCAGCTCAATAGCGTTTGCGATTTGAACCATTCCATTAAGAATGCCCAGGCAGGCATTTGAAACATCATAAATCTGTGCTTTACGGCTTATCCCAAGGCTGTGTGCCGTTGCACAGGCTGTTGCCGGTTCCAGGTTGTCCCTGCAAACACCTCCGTAGATAAGCATGCCGATGGACCGGGGTGAAATGTCTGAGGTTTCTATTGCCTTTTGACCCGCTTTTATCGCACCTTCATACATTTTAAAGCCTGGGTCCCAGAACCTGCGTTCCTGTATTCCCGTTATTGCTTCCAGTTGACCTTTTTGCAGATGAAGTTTCTTGTAAAGAGGCTCCAGCCGCATTTCCAGATCTTCTGAGGTTATCACATTCGGGGCAAGTTCATAACCAAATGAATCTATGTAAACTTTTGAGTAAAGCATATAAGTATAACAATAGGGTTCAGGGTTCAGGGGTTGTTTTGAAAGATGAACGTCCAACATCGAACATTGAACGTCGAACGTCGAATAATGATGTCGCTCCGCTCCGCCAGTTTATAAATTAGCAAAATACCTTATTCAAAATTCGATGTTGGACGTTCGATGTTCGATGTTCATTTTTTTTAGTCCCTCCTGGGCAAAAACAACTTAGCGCTTATACCATAGCGCCCCCCTTATGTGCTGACTTAAAAATTAATTATTAACAATTGATTATTGATTATTTTTTCTTCTTCTTTGAGAAGTCTTTACGCTTACGTTAATTTTTAGGAACAAGCCTGATCCCAAAATCTTGCATCTCATAAATATATAGTCCATCAACTTTCAGAAACCCGTTTGCCTGTATGGTTGGGATCGGTATATCCTGTATTTTTGTCACTATTGCTTCAATTTCTATTTTTTTGTTTTCCGGAACAATCTGGCCTCTATAAATCCAGATGTGCGGTTTATCAGTTATAATCTCGAATATATGAGTTTCTGCCAGATGGCTCCATCGATCAATTGCCATGAATTTTATCAGTTGAATAAAAGATTCAATGCCGAGGGAGCCCGGACATACAGGGTCCTGATAAAAGTGTGCCTTGAAAAACCATTCATTTGGATCAACCTTTTTTACACCGCGAATAAATCCCAGGCCTTCAGTACCGCCATCACGAATATAAGTCTTAATCTCGTCAATCATAAGCAATGCTTTTGACGGCATTGCCGGACAAGGCGCCGGAGCGGTTTCCAAATCATAAGGAGTGAAAGGAGGAATGTTGTCAAACACATGTGAAACCGCCCTTTTAAGCTCGTCTGCATCAGGTCTGTATGCTTTTTCTGCAGCATCAATTATTCCAACCTGCTGTGCCAGCGCCTTCTTTGTAAAAAATCCGAAATTCGTAGTTCCTTCATATATTAATTTGTCAGACTGCAGGATTTGTATGTCAAAGTGTTCTATTATCATATCTCCTGCTTCAGCAACCTTGGTCATGCGGGTGCGCATTGTAAGGATCTTTGAATCAGGCAAAACCTGATGATGCAAGACAGCTTTTCCACCAAGGTTTCTGAACTTTAGGGTTTTTTTACTTTTGAGAGCAGAACCCATATAAGCTGCAAGCCATCCGCAGGGTTGCAGGGCTATTTCAAGTAGTATGCAGTATGGCATGGCAGGGATACGATTTGCTTTAAAGTACCACTCATCCGGCGGCACTTCGTACTCTGCTTCGATCCACCCGTCAGGTTTCAGCGCCCATTGTTCCGGCTCAATATTAGTTATTCTGTCTATAAACAGGTACGGCGGACCCGGAAGCCTGGCGATAATTCTTTCTTCATCAAAAACCTTATATGGCTCGCCAAATGCCTCCGAAGGTTTTCCAGTTGAAAATGCCAGAATACTGTCATAGTCAAAACCGGCTTTTTTCTTCCAGGTGGATTCAATTTCTTCACGAGTTATTCCTGACATTTTCATTGACATGTCTTTGAACATGACAATTCGCCGGCCATCACCAAACATATGTGCATCTGCAATTACAAAAGGCTCAGGGCTATAACCTATTTCCTTTATTTCTACTTCGTAAACTACATGTCTGGTGTCAGACGTTACCGGGCCTCTGCACTTCAGTATGCTTTTAACCCCGATAACCGGTTCATAGCATACACCGGGCTTATCGGTTACCCATCCCATGCGCTGAATAAATACTCTAAGCGTGTGTGCGCAGCATTCATACATGAGAGTACCGGGCATAACCATGTCATCCTTGAAATGGCAGGTAAGAAACCAGTCATCAGGATGTATATCCGCCTCAGCTCTTATCATGCCCATTCCATAACGGCCGCCTTCTGGATCAAGACTGAGTATCCTGTCAACAAGTTTCATCCGGCCTCCGGGGAGCTTAAGAGAATCAGCGATTTTTATACCATTAAAAAGGGCGCCAAAACATTTTTCAAGATCTCCTGCTCTTAGGGCCTCAACTTTATCATCGTTGTAATTTTCCACATCAACCGGGACAAGCTCATTCCAGTCAGAAGGCTTTTTACCCTGTACAGGCTCAGTATCCTCTTTTGTTAAAATTATACCGCCTGATTTTTTAACCTCTTCTTCAGTAAAGAATCCCGCGCAACCATCAGTCATGCTTATAAGAGGTTTGTTGTTGATAAAGCCTTCAAAGCTGAAAAAGAAAAGATAAGTATCGCCCTGGCGTACAAATTTTTCAATTTCTATTTCATATCTTATGACATCTCCGGGGCACGGGAGCCCGCGGTGAAACTTTACAACCGCATCAAGAAGCCTGTAACCTCTCTCTCCCTTAACTGCAAGGTCAATACCCAGGTATGAACAGAGAAACAGGTCGGCCTGCCCGGATTCAACCGATATGCATACAGGCGCATGCCCACCGTCAAGATACCATGCTTCCGGCAGGACATCATGCTCTGTTACTATACGACCAGAACCCAGCGAGACCTTTTCGCCTTCTACGGAAATTATCCTGTCAACAAGCATGAGCGGCTCATCAGGAAGGCGTACCCGTACTTTGTAAGTATCTACTGCCGCAAACTCAGGGCCAAGTACCTTTGCTACCGAGCCAATCGCAAACTCCATACACATATCGCGTGAAAAAGCGAAAAGGTCGCTCATTTTTATTTCTCGTTCCGTTCCCTTTATTTCTTTTCCTGAGATTATTTTTTCAAGAAGCCGGGTTTGCGTGGCGAATGTTTTTTCAATGCCTCTATTTAACTCATTTGAGAAATTTATAAAGGTTTTGTGGGCTTCTGAAACAGCGGTTACGTTTTCTGTTACAGGTCCGATCAGATCATTATATGAAAAGACTTTATCCAAATCTTTAAGCTGTGTTTCCTGATTTTTAAGCTGTCTTTCCTGATTTTCAAGCTGAGTTTGAGCATGTCTTATGTTAATTCTTCGTGGTAGAGCAGGGGAGGGCGCTTTTCCGCCAATAGTCAGGGTTAACTGTTTTTCTGATTTTTTATTGTATGACTCTTTAATTGTTTTTTCATATAAACCGGTTCCGTAAATTTTGTCCATATCAACAGGCACACGTTCTGTTATCAGCGAACCTAAGAATTTGAGAACTGTGATATAATCATCTTCTCCACGGACGCATGCAGAGACGGCCATGTGAGGTTTTTTATCCAGTATGCGGCTGATCATCCTGGTGCATGAAGAATGAGGACCCATTTCAAGGAATATGCGTATGCCGTCTTTATATGCCTGGTCAATTAAGGCGGTGAAATCAAATCCTTCAATTGCCTGTTTAAGAATTGAGGAGGCAGCGCTGTCGCTTGTAAGAGCATATGAACGCCCAAGAGCGCAACTGTAAAATTTTATGGTTTCCGGAGAAGCAGTTGGAAAGATATGAAGCTCTTTATATGCGTTTGCAACAGGAACGGCTGCGTCGCAGTGGACGCTGACAATGCCGTCAAGGAAAATTGCTTCACATCCGAGCATCTTGATTGATGCTTCAATATCGTCTTTTTGGCCGCCGATTACGCATTCATCCGGAGTATTGATTATAAGGAGTTTTGCATAGGGGAATTTATTTATAACTTTAAGAACAATATCTTTGGGACGATTAACTACAGCAACACACCATTTTATATCTTTATCAGGAGGGATATTCCAGGCCCGGCGTGCGGAATTACACGGGCCGGCGAGTTCTGTACTGAAAAGATCGGTCTCCCGCATTCTTTTCAGCATTTCTTCGCGATCAGACCATGCGCCCAGGGCAAAAAGTCCTGCTGATTCACCAAGGCTGTAACCGATAACGGCAGATGGTTTTATCCCGAAATTCATTATTAAATTAGCAGTCACACCACCATGTACTACCTGGCCGAAAATCATATTTAAAGGTTCAGATATAATTTTTTTGTAAGCCTCTTTTTCCCATCCCTGCATCCACGACGTTCTCTGAGGCACATAGCATTGTGGAACAAGCTGAGTCCTGAGCTGCTGAGTTTCCGCATCCATTTTGCGGAGAATTTCCGGCCATTGAACACCAATACCTCTTCCCATTCCAACATAATGGTTGCCTGAACCAGGAAAGACAAATGCTGTTTTGCCAGAGAGACCTATGGGATCAGGTGAATAGCTTATACCGCTCATGCCGTTCATTCTTTTGGAGGTACTCTCTGAAACCGCATTTTTTGCATCATTAATCAGATTTTCGAGTTGAGAAATATCAGCCGCAACGATTGATACTGCATATTTTTTTTCAGGTACCGGCTTATTCTTGTATAGGAAATTATCAAATAGCGAAGCGCCATCATTATTCGACGTTCGATGTTGGACGTTCGATGTTGGACGTTCATCTTTTAATTTGTTCTTTAAATACCAGCTTCGGGCAGCAGCTTCTATGTTAGAGCCAAGAGCTTTGGGCTCCTTGTTGAGTCTTTCAAGACCTTCCATCAGAGAGGTTTTATTGTTTCCTTCAATAACAAAAAGACCGAATTTCCGGTCGCCCAGAGGCCTCTGCCTTTCTATTTCTACTTTTTTCAGTATGTGATTTTTTTGCGAATATTCAAATCCTTCAAGAATAACATGCATGCAGTTGCCGTCTGAAGTTAATGAGGCTGTGCACGCCCTTCGGGAGCCGTCTTTTCTGTCTCTCAGCCAGTATTGAGGAAAAGCAGGCATATGAAATACGCTGTCCAGCCAACTGTCATTTGCAGGCATGATAAAGTTAGTTAGGGGGGGAATTATTTCATGGTAAAGGCACAGACTGGTTTTTACTAATGATGCAAGACCTGAAGCAGCGCCCGTATGCCCGATATTTGCCTTTACAGAGCCTATGGCGCAACTGACATTTTTATTATCAGACAGGCCTGCAAAAAAATCATTTAGAGCCTCAGATTCCAGCTTATCTTCTAACAGGTCTCCGCTGCCGTGAGTTTCAAAATAACTTATTGATGATGGTGAGATGTCTGCATCTTGAAATGACCGCTTGAGTGACAGGATATACGCACTTTTTGAAGGAGATTTGGTATCAATCCCATCACCTGTGGCGCATCCCAAACCTTTTATTACGGAATAAATTCTGTCTCCGTCCTTGATTGCACTGTCAAGTCTTTTTAAGACAATTGCGGTAGCGCCTTCGCCGGGCAGGGTTCCATCTGCCGACCGGTCGAACGGATGGATTTCATTGTTTTTTGAATAAGGTTTTAATTTGTTTGTGGTAATAACATTGCGCACGTCGCCGGAAAGATCAATTGCTCCAACAAGTACGGCATCCATCTCATCCTGCTGCAATGATCTTACTCCTATTTCAAGCGCCTTAAGTCCTGATGCGCCTTCACAGGAAACAGCAAAGCTCGGGCCTCCAAAACGGAATTCCCTGGCAATGCGGCTTGCTATAATGCCCCCCAGCGCACCTATTGTCCGGGTATTTGTCAGCGCCGGGCCTGATGAGTTTCTTAAAGATTCAAGCCATATGTCGGTTTCTTTTTCATCCAGATTGAGTTTCTGAGTATTTATCCATTTTTGAACCAGATTATAAAGATTCCATCTCAGATGATAATTGGTTGCTTCAAAATCAAATTCCATTCCTATGATAACACCTGTTTTCGGGCGTTTTTCTCTATCCACAAGACCCGCATCTTTCATGGCGCTTGAAGAAACTTTAAGCATTAGCAGATGTTGCGGAAGCATATCAGGAATTTCATTTGGCGGCATATGAAATTCTCCTGCAGTCAAAGCAAGTTTGTCCATAAAGGCGCCGTATAAAAGCTTTCCATCAAGATGTCTGCCGGCAATGTTATCGCATCCTTTCCATCTGTCTTCAGGTCTTTCTCTGATTATTGAAGAACCTTTTAAAATGGTTTCCTTGAAATCTTTCAACGATTTTAACCGGCCGAAAGCAGCATCCATTCCAACAATGGCAACAGGGGGGGGCGGGTTTCGGGTTTCTGTTTCTATGCCGGTGCCATGATTTTTAATTGGATGAATTTTTGCGGAGTTGTTATTTTCAGAATCCGAACACCATTCTTCTATAAGCAGATGACCATTTATTCCTCCGAATCCGAATGCGCTGACTGCGGCACGAAACGGCCTTTTGTTGTTTTTCCTGATCCACTTTTCGGCTTTTGTCTGCACACGAAACGGACTGTTTTTAAGGGGGCTTTTTTCCGGCGCTTTATTAAAGTTAATTGATGGAGGAAGAACTTTATGTTTTAAGGCAAGAAACGTCTTTATCATTCCGGCTGCGCCGGCGCCGGTTAAAAGATGGCCGATCATGGATTTGACTGATCCTATCGAGCATTGTTCATACGACCATCCGGATTCACCCCAGAGATTTCTCAGGCTGTGAAGCTCAGTGGTGTCTCCGACGCGCGTTCCGGCACCATGACATTCAATAAGATCAATTTCGCATGGAGACCAGCCCGCGGATAAATAAGCGCTGCGCATGGCACGGACTTGACCCTCAATGTCCGGTGCGAGAAGATTACCGCTCATGTCATTTGAGAGCCCCATACCACGTATCAGGCCATAAATGTTGTCATTATCTCTCAGAGCATCGTCAAGCCTTTTTAAAACAAGTATGCCGGCGCCTTCTCCCGCAACAAGTCCATCTGCTTTTTCGTCAAACGGAGCACACCTTCCTGAAGGAGAAAGTGCGCGGAGCTGGCTGAAGCCTACTTGAGTGTAGAGACATTCAGGCCTTGATACCCCTCCAGCCAGCATAGCATCCGCGCGAAGAGAATGAAGCTCATCACAGGCAAGTTTGACTGCATAAAGAGATGATGCGCATGCAGCATCGAGAGTATAGCTTCCGCCTCCGAGCCCTAAGCCTTTGGCCAAAATAGAAGCTGGAAGGCTGGTTACTCTGCTTGCCAGACACTGCGCCCTGGTAAGTGGTTTGTTGATAGAAAAATAATTGTTGCCGAATAGTTTTTCTTCAAATGATTTTCCTATGATTTCTCTGGTTATTGAAGAAGAAGAATCAGTAGGCAGTGCGATTGCAGCAAGAACAGTTCCAATGCGTTCTTTATTGATTGTTGAAATATTGCAGTTTGATAATGCCTTTTTGCCTGTATGAAGAACTAAGTGAAAGAGAGGATCAAGATCGTTCAGTATGTCCTTGTCAATATTAATGTCTTTGGCAATGTCATTTAAATCAGATTTGATTGATTTTAATATGTCATCATGTATAAGACAGGCGTGTTTTGAGAAGGCCTTGTCCGGCGCTGGTTCAGGATTGTACATGAACTCAGGTTCAACAATCCACCTTCCTTCAGGCACCTCACAACTGGAGTCCACTTTATTGATAATGTTGTTCCAGAATATATCAATATCAGGAGCTCCGGGGAAAATACCGGCCATCCCAACCACAGCTATGGGTAATTTTTTTTCATTTTTCATGGTTTGAATGTATCACACCTGAAGTTCACGCGTATCTGGTTTGTTTCATAAAGCGTAACAAAAATCTATTTCTATACCTGACTAAGTGTTTTAAGGCAAGGGGCAAAAAAAATTGCAGGGTAAATGCATTTAGAATTTGCATCAAATTTGCATGTACGTTCTCAGATCAATCTCATGACAAGAAGCCGGGCACATAACTTTATGAAATAACCACAACAATAAGCTGAAAACCGATATTAAGAATCCGGCTGTTGA
>JAJSZT010000024.1 GCA_030272815.1 Deltaproteobacteria bacterium | reverse complement strand
TCACTTGCCGTAGCGAGGCTGGTGGACCTTGTACTGCTTTTTTAAAGTCTTGTAAGTGACCGAAACGCTTGGCCTCTTGCGGTCAAGTGCATTAGCTTGTTATAATTCATCTGTTAATTCAAGCACTTAACATTACTCAAAATGGTACATCTTCTGGTTCTAAATAACTTTGATGGTCTTCTATTTTATTTTGCTTATGCTCGACAATAAACCGAGCCCTTTCATAAAGTTCATCAAATGTTATTATCTCAGGGTTACTAATTCCTCGTCTAAAAGATTCAAATGTTTCAATCTGTTCTCGATTGTCTCCGAATTCTGATACTTTTCCAATAACCAAAATCCCTTTAGGAGAAACAGTATGAATATTTTCCGAATTAAGAATATCTGCATTTTGAACAGCACGAGAACTTGTTTGCCATGTTTTACAATTTGTTTGAAGCTGAGAAACTCCGCCAAGCAGATCACTGCCGAGAAGCCATGCGCCATTTCGATATCTTACTTTTTTTCCTACCCTCGTAGTTGCCAATAGGCTTGAAGTTGGTTTTTTAATTTCAACTAAAACAGTAAATTTAATATCTGCCTCTGTATTTAAAAGAAAGTCACCTTTTTGATTACCAAAACCAGAAAAGTTAATTCCACCGTAAGATGGTTGGTTTTCTAATTGGGTCAAAAAATGATACTTAAGTCCATAGCCGAAAATCCATTGATTTTTATCAAAGAATTCTTGCCAATAATCTTCAGCCTTGTCTTGAATTAGGTTATCAGCAAACTCTTTAAGAGCATTTTGCCTTTCAGCTTGTACCCTTGCAAGAGATAACCGTGTGGCAAGATCTGGGTCACTTTCAACTAATTCGTGCCAAATTTATTCACCAAGTTTTTTTTCCAGAAGTTGAGATATAAATTTCTTTCGGTTTCGAGGAACTTTAATGATTTCATCAATTTTCCCAATGGCATACTCAGTGTCACCTGGGGCAAGGCCATTTTTACTGAGTTTATATAATTTTTCTAAACCAAGAAAAAATTGTCTTAACTGTTTACTTTTGAACCTAATCTTTACTCCCTCACCACCTTTGAGAGTGGCAAGGTTTATTGATTCGATATCTTCCCATTCGTCATTATTCTTTTTCCGCTGGTGAACAATTGTGCCAGAAACAGTTTCGCCCAAATGCCTTTTGGTATCATTTAAATTTGCTAGAAATACTCGCCTCGTGTTGTTTTTTTCTTCGATGACTATTGGTTGTATTACATCAGCTGTGTGAAGGGAGGTACGGTGGGTTGTAATTTTTTCCATAATTTACCTCCAGATATAACAAATTAAATCTTAAGAAATAAATCAGTAATATTTGATATTAAGTAGATTATTTCTTGATTTTAATTGTATGCTATATATCGCATTGTTTTTAATGAAAAAGCAAGGATTATGACATCCCCAAGAACCCCACATTTCTGCTCGAGAATAGTATAACATTTCAATAAATTTGGGCAATTTCCGGAAACTGTGATACCCGATTAGTTAGGGGTCAGAGAGGGAGCATCCGCCCTTTTCATGCATTATGCCAGTTTTCAATCTTCAGTCTTAAAAACTGTCTAAAATCGTCAATGTTCCGTGTTACCAGAATCAGACCATTTACCACGGATATTGCCGCAATCTGTCCATCAACAAATGACGGAGTTAAGCCTTTCGACGATAATCTGGCACGTTCTTTTGCATGCCATTCTGCTGCCCTGTCATCATAAGGAAGAATAAGCATCGTGCGTTTGACGATGTCGTTAAGGAATGAAGCAATAATTTCACGTTTACGGGACCGCGGAAGGCGCTGACAACCAAATTGAAGCTCATGCCAAACCGGCGCAGCAGTGACTATTTCGTGCTGGCATTTTTTAAGCATCTTCATGACCGATTTATCCGGGGCTGTTTTTACGGCCTCTGAAAGTACGTTTGTGTCAATTAGATATTTCATCACCTCAACTCGACTTCTCTTCCGGCAGAAAGGTCTCGAAGCCCTTTGAAATCACTATCAGAGATATCAATTCCTTCATCCTCAATCTTTCGCCGAAATTCCGAAACGGCGCTCCAAAACCCCATATATTTGCGGCTGAGCCGTTCATATTCTTGAATCGACAGCAATACTGCAACCGGTTTTCCTCGTCTGGTCAATTCAACATACGGCCCCTTTTCGACATAATGGATAATACTTGGAAGTCTGTTTTTTGCTTCAGATATGGAAAATTGCTTTTGCATTATTACCACCTCCTTGACATGTTATACCTCGAAAGGCCACAAATTGCGGTTTTTCGCTGGCCATGAACACCAATAGCTGCGTTGCTCAGGCTTGCAATAGCCTGCTATTCCGCACCTTCGCGCCTTGCTCTTCATGCTCATTGCTCACCGAAAAAAACGCAATTTGCAACCTTCCGAGGTATATATTTTTGCCTATCATAGCCATCTTTATAGCCATAATCAAGAAAATAATTAACAACCCTGCCGCAAGTGGATGGGATCGCAACAGTGAGCGCATTCCCCGTAGTTTGTCGAAGCGGAAGCAAAGATCCCGTCCCAGCGGGGCCGCAGGGAGTTTCAAAGCGGGCTTTTTACCGGGCCTTAAGCCTTCTAATAAGCGGATTGAACCTTTCCTTTCATGATTTTGGGTTTATTCGGTTATCTCACTTTATTCAGGAGAGCTGAGACAAGAAGTATAAGGAGGCTGGTCATTTTAAGAAGGACGACTGCTGTGCAGGTTTGAACCAGTCCTAAAACCGGTAAAAGCACCACCCCTCCAAGCAGACCACCTATCCATCCGCCGGCAAGATCGGCTCCGTAAAGTAGACCGGCAGTACCGCTGAGATCGGGAGAGCGCTTTAAATATATCTTGTTGGCTAAGGGAAACTGGGCGCCAATAAGAAGACCGGAAAAAAAGGAGAGCACAAGAAAGATTACCCGGAAAAAAGAAAATACCGCCGGACTGTCTAAGTAAGGGGAAAAGAGAAGAAATATTGCCGGAAGAGCCACGGAAAAGAGAATCATGGCAAGTTCTAACCCGATAAAGAAGAAAAAATTCCTCTTAACACTTTTCAAAAGGGAGGTCATGATTAGACTTCCCGCTGCTATCCCCACCATAAAGGCGGCTACTAAAAGTCCTATCTGGTGAAAGACATATCCGTAAACTGCCTGAAAGGTATAGATTAGCGCTAAGTCAAATATCATCCCGGCAAAACCGGAAGCCATAATGGCAAACGGGATGCTTAGCTTTGTAGATATTGTTGGGGCCTTAAAAGAGATGATCAAAAAGAGGAGGGTAAATATAGCAAGGGGGATAGACAATAGCTTTAAACTTACCTGTTCAAACCATTTAAACAGCCACTTCATATGGGGAGAAAAGAGAGAATTCCAATAGGCAAGACTATAGAACATCCCAAGGGGAGAAAAATCCTGATTGATCTTTTTAGTGGCGCCTTTTAGGGAGGTAAAGAACCAATCTGACCACCTGGAATCTAATTTGTACTTTATATGAAATGGGGTTAAAAGGCTTACCTCAAGTTCACGTTCATTTAGCCTCTGGCTGAGTAAGGTGTGGTTAATTAAAGAAACCCCTTTTGAAGTCGAGGCTAAAAACAGGTTGAAGTCCCCGGGGATAACCCGAACATAGGGATAAACCTCTTTAAGGGTATTAAGGGTACAGGCGTTAAGATCTCCCAATGCCTTGCTTAAGTAGGTTAGAGAACCGGGTGAAACTATAACCAGTATACCTCCTTTCTCAAGCCTTTCCTTAACCAGGGAGAAGAACTCTTTAGAAAAGAGCCTGTTTATCTGTAAGGTTGAAGGGTTAGAGATGCCGACCAGAACCAGGTCGTATCTATGATGGGTTTTCTTGATAAAGAACCGGCCATCCAGATATTCGATATTTACTCGAGGGTCAGTGATTTCGGCTCCGGTCAAGGGGGTAGGAAACCTCTGAACAACCTTTAATAGCAAGGGATCGAGTTCAGCATAGTCAACCCTTTCTACAGGGTGTTTTAAGAGCTCATGGATCACCCCCCCTGCCCCCCCGCCAATAACAAGCACCTTTTTTGGTGAGGGGTGAGAAAGCAAAGGTAGATGGACAAACTCCTCCACAAAGGCTATATCCGGAACCGGGGTGGTAATGATAGGAATTCCATCAGAGAAAAAGGTGTATTGTTCACCCCTTTGGGTGACGGTGATGTTTCCGTAGATAGAATTCTGATAATGGACTACCTCCTGCCCTCTCCACTGCCGGCTTATGGAAAGATGATGAATCTTATCTGCCTTTGGGCTGAGGATTAGATAAGCACATAAGACCAAGAATACTGCCGACCCGACTGCCAGAGCCTTGCCGGTTAAAGATTTACGGAAAGGATATCCCAGAAGAAGGAGGCACAAGAGGCTGTTCAAAAGCGCTATTCCCAAGGCTATCTGGATGGAATGGAGGTAAGGGACAAGCAAATAGGTAAAAGCAATTGCCCCGAAAATTGTGCCCATGGTCTCATGAACATAGACCCTGCCAATGGAAGATGCTTTGCTTTCTGAAACAAAGTGAAGGGAATATAGCTTACAGCCGAAGGTAAATAACGCTCCATGTGTGATACTCAGGGGAGCAAAAATGAGAAAAGAGGAATATAGAATCGGAATCACCCCCACGCCTTCCCCCGGGATAACCCCTATAAGATCCTTTAATATCCGGGTTGAATAAACCGCCAGGGGTAAAGACAGGGAAAAAAAGAGTTGGAGACCAACAAATGCTTCAAGCCTTTTTTTGAGGCGCTCGATCTTTTTCCCCACAAAGAGAGAGCCAAAGGCCTCCAGGATAAGCCAGTTGGCCAGGATAATCCCGATCGCCAGCTCATTGCCTGAAAAGACTACTAAGAACTCTCTCAAGAGTAGTATCTGGACAACAATACCACTAAAGCCCATTACCAGTATGGCAAAGACAAGGCGTCTTTTCATCTATTTCCAGATCCCGGGAATTTTATGACCACAAAACTTGCACTTCCCCTCTGTCAGGTTATTTGTCTCAACCGTAAAATGGATACGGTGAATTAGCCTCTTCCCGCAATTAGAGCAGAAGGTGGAGTTATGTTTATGGCCGGGGACATTGCCAATGGTTACATATTCTAAGCCCGCTTCTTTGGCAATCTTATAGGCCTGTTCCAGCTTCTTTATAGGCGTTGGCGGAAGGTTGGTGAGCTTGTAGGCGGGGAAAAAACGGGAAAAATGTAAGGGTGTATATTCTCCCAGATTCTCTTTAATCCAGAGACACATCTTTTTCACATCGTCAGGATTATCATTCAGGGTGGGGATGTGTAAATTTACGATCTCAAGCCATCTTCCTTCTTCTCTGATGATCTTCAATGTCCTCAGTATTGGCTCAAGTTTGGCAGACGAGGTGTCCTGATAGAATTTATTAGTAAAACCCTTTAGATCGATAGTAACCGCATCGGTATATTTGAGGAGTTCCTTTAAGGGTTCGGGATTCATTGCTCCGTTAGAATGCCAGAGAATCCTTAAGCCCTTCTTTTTGGCAAGTCTGGCAATATCGTAAACATATTCATAGAAGCTGGTCGGTTCATTATAGGTAAAAGAAAGGGTGGGAATCCTCTTCTTTATGGCTATTTTTACTGCCTCTTCCGGCAAAAGGTCATAGGTATATTCCATCTCCTCAATCGATCTCTGGGAAAGATGCCAGTTATGACAGAATTTACAGCGAAAATTGCAGCCCGCAGTCCCAAAGCAAAGGATCTTTGTTCCAGGAAGCATATGGAGGGATGGCTCTTTTTCAATAGGGTCAATATGTACTGCTGAGGGCCTCCCATAGACCAGATTATAGAGCCGGCCATCAATATTCTCTTTATTGCGGCAGAAACTTCTCTCCCCCTCTTTCAGTATACAGCCACGGAAGCAGACCTTGCACTGAACTATATTATTGGCAAGCCTTTTATAAAACATTGCCTCCCGTAAAGAGAGCGTACCCCTTTTTGCCCATGCCTTTTTGGTCAACGAGTCAAAAAAACCGGGATAAATTCCAAAAGAGGTTAAAAACAGACAGCCTTTTGTTAAAAATGCTCGGCGGGAAGTTTTTTCTTTAAGAAATCTTTCCATATTTCCCCCTGGAAGTATCATTGTGTACACTTCGCACGGTCATCAATGATGTTAAAATTTCGTATTGTTCAGCCTGCCCTGTTGCTATGTGATCGAATCATTGAAGATTCGCTCGCTAACCCCACAGCCCCGTATAGGCGGGATCTTTGCTTTCGCTTCGACAAGCTACGGGAAATGCGCTCGCTATTTCAGTTCAACATAATTGTTAAATGTTAAAACCTGATCTGTTTTTCTTTGGGGATTATGAATAACTAATGGTTTTTTCTAACAAAATTTGGCCTTCATACTTTTGTACTGTTCTTCCCAATTTCCAATTTCTATTTTAATCTCTCCCAAATTTCTATTTTCCAATTTCAAGTTTCAAGCCGTGAACGGCTACCTATATCATCTTCAAATGATAATAATGTCCTGTCATCTATGTAATGTCGCAAAGATGACATTGGTGGTGTTCTACTTTCTTTCACATCAAACACTTGATACATGTTTATGTAAAACTAGTTAACATTTTTAATTACAATCGCAAGCATATTGCTTGCACAGATTCCTTAACAATCTTCATGAGGGAAGAATCTCCTTTATCTCTTTCAATATTTCTTTTACCGGAGGCACATCTTTGAACCACTCATGTTCAGTAATTTCATTGGTGCACGCACAATAAATCTGTGAAATCAACAGGTTCAATCCGGAAGACAGTGGTTCCGGGTTTGATTCGCATATATTTTTCCACTGCTGCCTGTCCTCTTTCTTTGCTTGTTCCACAGCCTGACACCATGCTGTATTGCGATAGTATATCCGTGCTATTTCCTTGCTCACAGGGAATCCATCTAATGTAAAACGGCACTCATCCAGCGTGCCAAGGACATCAACCACCATCAGGCGACGTTCGCTGTCAAAGCCGACTTCTATTTTTCCGTCTTCGTTTACCAGGCCTATCTTTGAAAACTCCCTGGTTATAAGATCATTGACTCTGTTTGTGAGGCTTTTCAATTTGATTATTTCGTTATCACTTAAACCCGAGATTCGTTGGGCTTCCGCCCAGGTTAAGTACCTGTCCGTTATCTCCAGTTTGGTGGAGACATCCAGAATTGGTATATCCAATTTCTGGTTGGGAACAGGCTCTTTATCCAGCCCCATATCACGGGGCGTTATTTCTCCATCTTTCAGGCGTTTAAAAACACTGCTGCCCGGCGGTAGAAAATTCCTGTAAATCACCTCAAGAGGAATCAAAAATCCCCCTTTTTCACTCTGGTACATTGAATAATCATATTGATCCCCTTGAAGTTCAGGACTTATAACTCGTAACAATTTAACTTCCATTATATTTGTGGGCTTCTTGATCTCAGAGAGTTTTTTAACTGTATTATCCTCCACAAGCCCTGCATAATGAGTGGAAACACCGATTTTTTCAAGTTTTTCAAAAAAATATGCGCCAAGAAGTGTGATGGCCGCACCTTTATAATGAATATGGTCAGGCATTTCTCCCCAGTCGAATATAGAGTATCTATCTGAGAAGATAAATCTTGCCTGCCCGGGATTATCCGGGGTTGACTTTTTTAGAATTTTAAGATCTTTTACACTACCCATCCTGCACCTCCTTGTATTTTATCAATTCCCTGAATTCTTTATAGATCCTTTTTTACATCCCTTGAGCATAACTTTTTTCTTTCAGCGACCCACGTTGACCCCGAGTCATAGGTGGTGACAGTAATGTCCTGGCTGAAGCGTTGACAGGTGGGTACGTGCAGGCCGAGCAGTGAGCTGTGAAATGTTTGTTTTATTTCAGAGTGCCGACGCTGTGTGTCAGGTGGAAGGTAAAACCGGATGCGTCGATAGAGCGAGACGCATTGTTAATATTTAGCGTCAGCGTATTCAACCCATCCGCCAGAGACAACAAGAGAGCGGTCAAAGTCTGAGATTGAAAAGCCTGCTTTTTCTTCAAGTCCGTCAGCTTTAAGAATAAATACATTTTTTTCAAGATCTGTTTCGATGGATGTCTCTTTGCCTGAAAAGACCTGGAAAAGATGATCTATGCTCTGGCCGGGCAGTTCCACCGCCATCATTCCGCAGTTGAACATGTTTTGTCTGAATATCCTTGCAAAACTTTCTGCAATCACCATGTTAATGCCGTTTACCTCAAGTGCCCAGGGGGCATGCTCTCTGGAGGAACCACACCCGAAATTAGCCCTGGTTATGATTACGCTTTTTCCTTTAATATCCTTTCCCTGAGCAAATCCATCTATTCGCAGGTCCTCTAAAAGATAGGGTTTAAGCGCTTCCTTGGAAATTTCCGTAAGGTATTTTGCAGGAATTATTTCATCTGTATTGATATCTGATCTGTCGAGGAACAGCACTTTTCCGCTGAAATTTTTCATAATTTTTTTCCGGCCTCACTATTTATATAAAGTTGAATTTGTAATATACCCCGAGATGGCGCATGCTGCTGCCGTAGCGGGACTCATAAGGTGCACCATTCCGCCTTTGCCCATCCGGCCGTTAAAATTTCGGTTTGTTGTTGAAGCGCATACTTCGCCTTCTGCAAGCACACCATTGCTCATGCCGAGACATGCTCCGCAGGTCGGATTTGTCACACAGAAACCAGCGTCCATGAATGTTTTAAGAATACCTTCATCCATTGCCTGCCTGAAAACTTTTGGAGTTGCAGGTGATATAATGCCCCGCACAGAGTCACTTATCTTATTGCCTTTCAGCACCCGGGCGGCAATTCTTAAATCTTCAATTCTTCCGTTTGTGCATGACCCTATGTAAACCTGATCTACCTTTGTTTTTTCCATCTCCCTTACGGGTTTTACCTGGTCGGGTTTAAATCCGAAAGTAACCATGGGTTCAAGCCGGCTTATATCATATTCTATCACATCATGGTATTCTGCATCCGGATCAGGAGAAAACTTCTTAAATTCCTCAAAAGCTTTTTCTTTTGTTGGATATTTATCTTTAATAAATTCCCACAAATATTCAACGGTCGTCATGTCCGGATGGCAGATTCCGCATGTCCCTCCTGCTTCAATTGCCATGTTGCATAGAGTCATCCTGGCTTCCATGCTCATTGCATCCACTGCAGGCCCTGTAAATTCTATAACTTTGTTTGTAGCGCCGTTTACGCCGAGCCTTCCGATTATGGAAAGAATTACATCCTTTGCATAAACGCCGGCCAGCATTTTACCGACTATGTTGATTTTAATTGTCGAGGGGTAATGAAACGCACAAACGCCCTTTAGAATTCCCACTTCAAGATCGGTTGTGCCAACGCCTGCCGCAAATGCGCAAAATGCACCGTGGGTACAGGTATGGGAATCACCCATGATTACTGTATAACCCGGACGAACAAAACCTTTTTCCGGAAAAATTGCATGGCATACTCCGTTTCTGCCTATGTCAAAGAAATCCCTAATATTGTGACGCCTGGCCCAATCTCTTAAAATTTTACCCTGCATGGCTGTTTTTGAATCCTTTGCAGGAGTAACGTGGTCAATCACAGCTTTGATTTTATCAGGATCAAACACCCTGTCTTTATTCCGGCTTACCAGATCATTTATTGCAACAGGTGTTGTTATTTCATGGCAGAAAACAGCATCAAGACCGATAACATGAATATCTCCTGACGGGTTGTCCACAAAATGGGAATCAAATATTTTTTCAGCAACGGTTTTCCCCATATAACCTCCTAACCCGGACAAGCCGGAACCAAATTGACAATTGAATATTTGGTAACCGTTCACGGTTGTCGGTTCACAGTTCACAGTTTTTTTAATGAACTGTGCAACGATTGAAGCATTTTGGATATTGATTTCAACTCTTGAATTAATTCTTTCGCATCTAAATCAGAAAATATATTAACTTCTCGTGAAATATAAATCTGTGTTCTCAGCTCCGCAGCCGATCCTTGTGCAATATTTATAAACCTTCTGTTTTTTTCAACCGTGAACCGATAACTGTAAACCGTGAACGGTTACAATATTTATTGTATCGCTTCGCTCTATCATTTTAAATGAAATAGAGAGGATGCCTTCAATCTTCATAAGCGTCTAATCTTTATCTGTTTTTAACACTGATAAAAATGCAGACTGAGGAATCATAACTTTTCCCACCATCTTCATTCTTTTTTTACCTTTTTTCTGTTTTTCGAGAAGTTTGCGTTTTCGCGTTATATCTCCGCCATAGCATTTTGCTGTTACGTCTTTTCTTAAGGCTGAAATGGTCTTACGCGCTATAATATTTCCGCCGATTGCACCCTGTATGGCTATTTTAAACATCTGTCGAGGAATTTCATCCTTTAGTTTTTCACATGCATGTCTTGCCCGTTCAACAGCCCTGTCTTTGTTGACCAACTGTGATAATGCATCTACACGGTCACCGTTTATCAAAATATCAAGTTTTGCAAGATCTGTCTCTCTGTAATCTATTATTTCGTAGTCGAATGATCCGTATCCCTGAGTTGATGATTTCAGTTTATCGTAAAAGTCATAAATAACTTCAGCAAGTGGAAGTTCAAAAATCATCTCCAGGCGGTTATTAGTAAGATACTGATAAGTGGTATTTATTCCCCGTCTTTCAAGGCACAGCTTCATAACCGTTCCCATATAACGGTCCGGTATTATTATCGAAGCCCGGATGAATGGCTCGAGCGTTTTATCAATCCCCGCCGGATCCGGATACAAAGCAGGGTTGTCGATTATCCTGGATGAACCGTCTTGCATTATAAGCTTGTATCTTACAGAGGGAGCCGTAAGAATCAGAGAAAGATCGTATTCACGTTCAAGTCTTTCCTGCACGACTTCAAGATGAAGAAGCCCCAGAAATCCGCAGCGAAAACCAAAGCCCAGAGCTACAGAGGAGTCTTTTTCATAAATTAATGAAGCATCATTTAATTTAAGCTTTTCCATTGCAAGCGCCAGTTCCTCGTATTCATCAGATGCTACAGGGTAGATAGAAGAAAATACAACCGGTTTTTCAATTTTGAATCCGGGCATTGGGCTTTTACATGGCCGGTTTTTCAGCGTAATTGTATCACCGCATTTTGTGTCGCTTACTGTTTTTATCCCAGCAATAATATAACCTACCTGGCCCGCTGAAAGCTCCTTTTTCGGCATTTTTTCTATCTGAAATATCCCTACCTCCTCGGTTTTATAAACAGCATTATTGGACATAAATGTGATGACATCGCCCGGCTTTATTTTCCCCTGAAATATTCTGACATGGACTATAGTTCCTCTGTAAGAATCGTAGTGGGAGTCGAAAATCAGGGCTTTAAGCGGTGCGTCCGGATCTCCCGAGGGCGGCGGAAGTTTGTTAACCACCCCTTCAAGCACATCTTCTATGCCGACACCTTCTTTGGCTGAGGTAAGAATTGCCGATTCAGGATCTAAGCCTAAATCGTCGTTAATCTGATTTTTTGTTCTCTCAATATCGGCGGATGGCAAATCTATTTTGTTTATTACCGGAATAATTTCAAGATCATGTTCCACTGCAAGATAAAGATTGGCCAGGGTCTGTGCTTCAACACCCTGGCTGGCGTCTATAAGCAAAAGAGCGCCCTCACATGAAGCGAGAGCGCGTGAAACTTCATAGGTAAAATCAACATGTCCGGGCGTATCAATAAGATTTAAGAAGTATGTTTGACCGTCTTTTGCTTTATACGGGAGACAAACTGTTTGACTCTTTATGGTGATGCCTCTTTCCCGCTCTATATCCATTGTGTCGAGGATCTGATCCTGAAAATTTCGCTCAGAAACAACATCGGTAGCCTGTATAAGGCGGTCTGCCAGAGTCGACTTACCATGATCAATATGAGCTATTATGCTAAAATTTCGTATATTCTTCATTAAAGATATATGATAATGTAATTTTATAAATATAAAACCTAAATTGAGCGATTTTTTACTCGACCGGCACCAATATCTTGCGCATCAAGGGCTTGCGAAAAGTCTCGACATAGCCATTGGTATGCCTCCGATTTTCGTAAACCATGCTGCATCAAGACCTTGGCACATTTCTTCGCAAAAAATCGCTCAACTTAGGTAAAAGTAAGTTGACACTAATTTTTGTTATAGTTATACAGATAATATATTTTTAATAATGTCAACCCTGACCTTTTGCACACTGATATTATCAATTAGTAAATGATGATCAAACAATCAAAAATAGAAACCAGTATTTTAATTGTCGACGACGACCCCGGTATTAGAGATTCTATCCATGAATTTATTGGCATGGCTGGTTATAAGTCATTCGAGACTTCAAGCGCGGAGGAAGCACTTGAAATATTAAAGACAAATACCATTCATGTCGTTATAACCGACATAAGGCTGCCAGGAATGAACGGCCTCGAACTGACTGACCTTATAAAAAACAGGTATGATACAGATGTAATTGTTATAACAGGCTATATCGGCGATTATTCATATGAAGAAGCAATCAACAAAGGTGCAAGCGATTTTGTATCTAAGCCGATACGCTTTGAAGAGCTTTTGCTAAGGATGAGAAGGGTTTTAAGAGAGCGGAATATTACAAAAGAGCGCGCCTTAATACTGGCAAGACTTCAGGATCTTGCAATAACGGATGGCCTGACAAAACTCTATAATTCCAGATACTTTTATAAACAACTGGATTCAGAGGTTGACAGATCCAAACGTTACAACCATCCTCTTTCGCTCCTGTTTCTGGATATTGATCATTTCAAACACTATAATGATACTTATGGTCACCTGGAAGGTGACAAAGTACTGGCCAGAATCGGGAAGGCAATTAAATCATGTCTCAGAAAGATGGATACTGCTTACAGATACGGAGGGGAGGAATTTACTGTTATACTCCCTGAAACAAGCAGGGGAGAAGTTATGACTGTTGCTAAGAGAATAAAGGATGCCATGGAAAATGAAAAATTTTCACCTCGATCCGGAAAATCCATATCCATAACTATCAGCATAGGAGCTACAGAATATTGCCATGGTGAAAGAATATCAACATTTGTTCAAAGAGCAGACAAGGCAATGTATCTTTCAAAGCAAAGGGGGCGCAACCAAATCTCAACCCTTTTTAGCGATGAATGTTCTTAGGAGGTTGATCAGACTGGATTTTCTTAAACAATATTGGGGCCAGAGAGGATGTTAGGATAGCCAGTAATATGATGCTGGAGTGAATCTGATTATTAATCAGATCGAGTTTGAGCCCGATGGAAGCAGCAGCAATAATCAGACTCAGGCGCGCCGAAAGGAGTATCCCGCTGGAAAAGCATTCTCCCCATGTCAACCCATTAAAACGGAAAAGGAGAGAGGGGATTATCTTGACTATCCAGGCCACCAGGAAAAGGCCGGCTGCATTTAAAAATATCTGCCACTCCAAAAGAACTCGGAGATCAAAATTCATTCCTACATGTATAAAAAAGATAGGAATAAGAAATCCATAACCAAAGCCCATGAGTTTTTCTTCCAGCACACCGCGATAACGGAAAATTAAGGAAAAGAGCGCTCCACCCAGGAAGGCTCCCAGAATAGGTTCTATGCCCAGAATGCCTGAAAAACCAACAAAGACGAAAAGTAATGCCAGGCTTGCCCTTACTCCTGTTTCTACTGGATCCTCTCTCTTAATGAGTCGGACAAATCTTTCCGGATACCACCAGGCCAAGCGTTTGAGAAGATATAGAACTAAAGCCGCAAAGACAAAGATAAGCCCGGGCTTGAGCATTTCCCAGCAAAAGCCGTGTTGATAAAAAAGAGAATAAATAGCAATGCCAAATAAAGTTAGAAAATCAGCTATTATAGCGGCAAGGATGATGTTTTGGCCTAGTAGCGATTTGGAAAGTCCTGTCTCCCTTAATGTAGGTATTGCCAATCCCAGAGAGGTAGTTGACAAAATAAGCGTCATATAAAAACCAAGTCCCATAAGTGTGGAAAACAAATAAGCCAGAAGAACTGTGCAGAAAAAGATAAATAGAGCAAAAACCACCTGCTTTAGCCCTTGCTTTTCCAGATACTCAAAGTCAATCTCAAATCCTGATAAAAACATAAGCAAAAGGAACCCAAAGTGCGCTAAAAATGAAAGCCATTCGCCGGACATGATAAGACCCAGTCCACTTTTACCGATAGCTACCCCAAAAAGTATTTCTCCCACAATTGATGGAATTTTCAGGTAACGTGACAGGATCGGTACGATAAAAACAGCAAGGGAGATGATAATTAGGCTGGAAGCCTGATTGATTTCCATAGGAATCCTCAAGATGAGACCTTTGAAAAATGTTCAATTTTGTTCAAGTTCAAGGAAGGCGAAAATTTTAACCGCAGGAATACATTGAGTATTTTGAGGATTAAAATTTGAGCCTGACGCCGGCACGAAGTGAAGCTTTAGCGCTATTTGGGCAAAAGAGGGCGTTTTGCTAAGGTCTCAAGACGTTACGATCAGGATAGAGCTTTTAGCTTTATGAATAATGTGCTCACCAACATTTGGTTTGAGAATTGACCTTCCTTTTGTGGAGCTGCCCATAACAATAAGATCAAAGTCCTTAGCTGTGTTTGCGATCTCTTTTATCGGGTTTCCCTCAAGCAATATCTCTTCGATAGGAAAATGGTGCATCTCACCTATATGCCGTACATGACGCAAGGCAGTTTGAGCCCATTTTACCGAGTCTTTACTGGCCATAAATACCGGATCAGAAACACTGGCCGTTGCCACCCTGGCTTCGGCAATCCGGCCGATGTCAACAGCTACTTCCGCAGCCAGTTCCGCAGCTCTGGTTGCGTTAGCAGGCACCAGGATGCTTTTATAGGGGAATCGCTTTTTTCCTACCAGAAGCGGACAACTAATGAGATGCGCAAGATTAACTACTTTGCTTGTACCCATAAGTTTTTCGAGTATGCCAATCTTATAAAGATTAGTAACGACACAACCAATATTTTCATGCCGGGTCATTTCAATAATAGTTTCTTCCAACTGATTTTCTTTCTCAATCCTTTTTATGTCAAATTCTACTCTTCCCTCTGCCAGTTGAACAATTTTTTGTATGATGGCCTCGTATTCTATAGATACCGCACCTGATGAAACAAGAAAAATGATCTTTGAGGCCTTGAAATCCTTGGTCAGGTAGATAGCCTCTTCTACAGACGTCTCTATGTCTTGTTCATCCCGCACTGGAACCAGGATGTTTTTCCCGTATTCTAAAGGAAACTTAGGGACATCGAGAGTGAAGAGCTTGGAGACCGTTTTGAAAAGGCTGCTATGGCCTACTATGGTAATTAGATCATCCTTTTGGATTGTGGTATCTCCACGAGGAATAATTATTTCTCCTTTCCGGTATATTGCTCCAACCAGCCAATCTTTAGGACAAATGTCCCGTAGCGATTTGCCCACAGCCGGTGAATTGCGAAGCGCTTTGATCTCCAATACCTCACCTCGCCCTTCTCCTACGCTGTTTATCAACATCATTGGACTTTCCAGAAATATTTCTATTTGGTGAGCTACTATATAGGAGCCGCATATGACTCGGACACCGAGTTCTCGAAATTTTTGAAGATTATCTGAGTCGTTTATCATACTTATTATGTTCTTGACTCTGTGTTTCTGAGCAAGAACGCAGGCTTCGAGGTTAATCTCATCGCGGTTGGTGACTGCCACAAAAAAATCGGTTTTGTCAATCCCTGCTTTCTGCAAGACAATGTTACTCGATGCATCGCCAAGAATCAGCTCCTTTACCGGCTTCATCTTTTTGAAATATGGAAAACGTTTGTCCGACTTATCGACAAGCGTGACATCCCAGAATTTGCCAAGCCTGCGCAAAAATTCGCGCGTGGTCTTACCTGCTCCTATAATCAATACTCTCATCTAAAAAAATAACCTTTCATCCTCCGATGGCATACATAGGACGGAGGCACTCTCCACCATCCGGTATCCTGACGTGGTGTTGCCTTGGTTTCCCGGCGATAGCTTCCCGAAACAGTTCCTTCAAATCTTGCCGGGTGCATTTATTTCTAAGAGGCGTCTTGACGTCTATCTCATTGTCGGCAAAAAGGCAGGGGCGAAGTTTGCCGTCGGCTGTGAGTCTCAGGCGGTTGCAAGTAGGGCAGAAGTGGTGGCTGAGAGCGCTGATAAAACCAATTTCGCCCTTTGCTGATTCAAATCGATATCTTTCGGCCGGGCCGTCGAGGGTTGCATGCGGAATTCTGTGAAGGGGACCAATGGACTTGAGTTTCGATTTGATTTCATCTGAAGAGATATATTTTTCATGCTTCCACTTGCTATCATGCCCGATTGACATGTACTCAATGAACCGAACGTGATAAGGATTTCTCACAGACAACTCGGCAAGTTGATGGAATTCATCATCATTTATACCTCTGATAGCCACTACATTGATTTTTATGGGCGAAAAGCCAACTGCCTCAGCTTCCTGAAGCCCTTCCCAGACCTCATCAAAACAATTATATCCCGTGATTTTGGCATATTTCAAGCGGTTAAGTGTGTCAAGGCTGATATTGATGCGACGAACGCCTGCATCAAAAATTTCTTTGGCTCTTTCCTTTAAGAACACACCATTTGTGGTGATGCTGACATCCTCGAGTTCAGGTATCCGGCACACGGATGCAACGAACCGGACAAAATTTCTACGGGCCAGGGGTTCGCCGCCTGTCAGACGCACTTTCCTTATTCCGCATTCGGTGCCGGCTATAATGATATCCAGGATCTCTTCGTAGCTCAAGATCTCAGCATGATCAAGAAGCTTCAGATCTTTTACCGGCAGGCAGTAGATGCAGCGAAGGTTGCATCGGTCTGTGACAGAGACCCTCAGGTAGGAAATCCTGCGATTATAGTGGTCTATGTTTGGAGCCATAGTGGATGTCCACTTTGAAGTCCCTGGTTTTGGGCTATTATATCAAGGTGCAATGTCGCGACCTGTTCTAAAAAAGGGTACATAGGACGTTTTATTTCCCTGGTATCAACTGTTTTTATGTATCTTTTGCACTTATCACACACATTCACCCGATACTCCTCTTCTTCGCTAAAGAAATAGTGCAATGTTTTTTGATCCTTATTTTCGCAGAACGGACAATATATCCTTTGGCTATGCCACTCGTGGTCGCAAAAGCTGCAAAAGAGGAACCGCTCTCCTTCACCGCGGAGTATGGATATGGCTGGAGGACTGCCGCAAACAGGACAATACCCTTTTTCCCATAGTGTGTCCTTGCCTAGATAAGTGGCTAATTGTCCAGCACAAAGAGAAAGGCATGGCCTTATACTCCCATGTGCCATAAAAAGGAGAACTTCCTTGTCAATTTCCAGGCTTTTTGCCGTTTCATCAAAATAGACGTCATCTTCGCTCAAAGTTTTTGACAACAGGGTTGGGGCATCAACCGTGCCCTTGTCCAGGGCGTCCATAAGCTTTATGCCGGCCTGGGTCAGAACTTTGTTCGCTTCACCGGCAAGTCTGCAAATCTCTCTCAGCAGAGCCTCGGATGCTTTTATATCTACTGTAAAGTCTTTTCTTGCGATCAGAGGAAACCTCTCTTTTCGCTTAACCGCAAGGAGGTCTTCGGGGATCTCTATTGGTTGCAGGCGTATATGACTTTTTGTGGCTTCCTGAGCTAAAAAAAGCTTTTCATAAAAAGCGAGAAGATCTTTATAGGCAGGTCTCAGAGTTTTAATAGCGCTTACAGCCTTTTTGATTTGATCGGCAGTTACAATCTCCTTTTTAGTCATTATTGTTACCCACTATCCCCTTCCCCCCTCCAGTCTGTTTTTTTGTATAGACTTTCAGATAATTAATTTCACAAGGCCAGAAGGAGGAAGGCGTATTAGTTATACGTCGACGACTGATAACACAGTGAAATTATTTATCTGAAAGTCTATAAGAGTGTTCTGTCACAAGCCGGCTGTTAAACGGGTCAGTGGTCTCAAAAGCTTATTTAGAGCCACTTTTCTCGATATGTCAAAGGCCGAATTTGAAGCCACTGCAAACGAGTGATAGAGCATCGGATCCTCTGTGACCAGGTATATAACGCGAACGTCATCCGGATCCAGGAGTTTCGCCTTTGGGCAGGTCTTTTTGACCGTTGCTAAACGGTTTTTCGCCATGACAAGTATTTCATCCCGGTCGCCAAAGTTCATGGCACCTGTGGGGCAGGTCTTCACACAGGCAGGCAAAAGTCCGTTTCGGACACGATCGTTACACATGTCGCACTTGGCTAAGGTACCATCCCTGGCCGTCCGAGGAATGTTATACGGACACGCCTCTATAACTTCTTGAGTATCTATATCCTTGCTGTAAGCCGTAAACAGAACCGCACCGGTTGCCGGATCTCTGAAAATGGCCCCGGGGTCCTCAGCCGTCATCTCACAGGGCGGTTCCAGGCAATGGCGGCACTGATCAGGAAAGAAGAGCCACTTTAGCTTGCCGTCCACAACTGTCTCGTTGAACCTCACTAACTTGTAAGTCACAAAGGAGAGATCCGCCGGGTTCTGGTAGGTTCCGCGGTTTACTGTTTTCTCGGCAGGCAGATCGTGCCACTGCTTGCAGGCAACCTGACAACCTTTGCAGGCCGTACAAAGCGACGTGTCTATGAAAAATGATTTACCAGGCATTCAGAGCACCTCCTTTTACATTGACCATAAAGGCCTTGGATTCAGGTATTCTGGTGTTAGCATCACCGGTCGACGGAGTAAGCAGATTTGCGCTCTCCTCTGCGCCACTTTCAGGCCATCTCCAGCCAAAATGCCATGGAATGCCGACCTCGTGCACAATCTTTCCTGCTATCTTGAAAGGTTTAAAACGCTTGGTAACAATAGCAGTACATTCAAGTGAACCACGTGCAGATGCTACCTTTACCCGTTCTCCGTTCTTGATGCCCTTTTCTTTGGCAAGCTCTTCGCTCATTTCAACAAAAACCTGAGGTTGAAGTTCGAGCAGCCACGGCTGTGGACGTGTCATGAGGCCTGACTGCCAGTGTTCTGAAACACGATATGTTGTACCCACAATAGGAAATTCCGGGCTGTTCGATGCCACTGAATCAGCATCTGTTGTGTAAACAGGCCCTGCCGGATTCATACGCTGTTTACTCATCAAGTTGTTTCCAAGTGGCGATTCAAGAGGCTCGTAATGTTCCGGGAATGGACCATCTGCGCGGCCGGGACCGAATATCTGCCCATGACCGTGCTTTCTCATGATAAATGGATGCTTTGCATCCTTTCTCTTTGTCCCGTCAGGATTTTCGAGAGGATACCAGCCACCGTCAGGGACGTCTCCGATCCATTTCTTTGACACATACTTGCCGTCCTTAACATCACCAGCAAACCTGATAACCCAGTCTTTTTTGTCCCACGGCTGTCCTTTGGGGTCAACAGAAGCACGGTTGTAAATAATCCTTCTGTTTACAGGCCAGCACCATGCAAACTCAGGATACAGGCCGATGTTGTTCGGCGCATCCTTCTTGCTGCGTCTGGCTGCCATGTTACCCTTTTCCGTGTAGCTGTTGCAGTAAAGCCAGTTCGCAGATGAGGTTGAACCATCAGCCTGCAGATAAGCAAAACTTGGCACAAGAGTTCCCTTTTTGAAGGATTTATCCTTAACCGTAACATCTTTCAGGAAGTAGCCGTTAATCTCTTTGGCTACCTTGTGTGGATCATACAGGCCGTCCGATATATAATCCCATTTCAGATTAAGTATGGGCTCAGGGAAAACCCCGCCTTTTTTATAAACCTCTTTAATTTTGTTGCCGAGTTCCATTATGATATTACCGTCAGAAAGACAGTTTCCAAGCGGTTTCGGTCCCTGATAGCGCCACTGCATCCATCTGCCGCTGTTGGTAATGCTGCCTTCTTTTTCAACAGACACACATGCCGGAAGCATAAAGACTTCAGTTTTTATGGTGGAAGGATTCATACCCGGGCCCTTCCAGAATGAACCGGTTTCATTGTCAAAAAGGTTGACATTGACCATCCAGTCAAGTTTTGCCATTGCTTTGCGTGTTTTATTGGAATTAGCACCACTACAGGCTGGATTCTGGCCCCAGGCAAAGAAACCGTTGATCGTTCCCCTATACATTTCATCAAAGAGATCGAGCCAGGAGTAAACTTCTCCGTCATCTACCTTTGGCAGCCAGTCATACCCGAAATCGTTTGCTTTAGTAGCCTTTTCACCGAAGAACGATTTTAAGAGACTGACTGAATATTTTGGATAATTCTGCCACCAGTTTGCGGAAAGCGGATCATTGCTTTTTGGAGTCCACTTTTTGTTGTAAGCGGCAAGGGACACATTCGATGCCCTTGGAGTCTTAAGATATCCAGGCCAGATATGCCAGAGCAGACAGTGATCTGTGGAACCCTGCACGTTTGACTCGCCTCGCAGTGCATTAACACCACCGCCTGCAACACCCATGTTGCCAAGAAGAAGCTGTATCATCGCCATTGTCCGGATATTCTGGACTCCAACAGTATGCTGGGTCCAGCCCATGGCATACATAATTGTTCCGGCTTTTCCCGTTGCGCCGGTAGCGGCATAAGTTTTGTAAACCTCCAGAAGATCCGCTTCCGGGGTGCCGGTAATCGAGGAAACCAGCTTGGTATTATACCTGCTGAAATGGTTCTCCAAGAGCTGAAAAACGCAGCGGCTGTTCTTTAAAGAGATATCCATTTTCGGGACACCATTTGCATCCATATCAAAAGCCCACTTGCTCTTGTCATATTTCCTGTTTTTTGCATCATAGCCGGAAAACAGACCATCTTTAAATTTAAAATTTTCTCCAACTATAAACCCGGCATTGGTATAGTTGGCCACATACTCTTTATTATAGAGTTTGTTGTCCAGTATGTACTTGATCATACCTCCAAGAAAGGCGATATCCGTGCCTGAACGCAGAGAAGTATAGAAATCTGCTTTTGAGGATGTTCTGGTAAACCTTGGGTCAACATTAATAACTTTTGCCCCATTTCTTTGTGCTTCTGTAACATACTTAAATGATATGGGATGGTTCTCCGCAGCATTACTGCCCATAATCAGTATGCAGTCACTGTTTCTAATATCAATCCAGTGATTAGTCATTGCGCCACGTCCGAACGACTCTGCCAGAGCCGCAACAGTTGCGCTATGTCAGATACGAGCCTGATGTTCAACATATACAAGCCCGAGAGCACGCATTAATGCTTGATATGTCCAGCACTCTTCGTTGTCCATTGCTGAACTTCCAACTGAGGCAATGGCGGTCGTCCGGTTTACCACCTGTGCTTTGGCATTTTTGCGCTCAAACGATGCATCCCTTGTTGCTTTAACCCTTTTGGCAATTTCCGTTAGCGCCCAGCCCCACGATACCTGCTTCCACTCATTAGCGTAAGGTGCCCGGTACATGGGTTCAAGAAGGCGGTTTTCATTTTCGATCAATCCGGAAAGTCCAGCTCCTTTACTGCACAGAGACCCCCTGTTGATCACATGGTCTGGATCACCCTCGATGTTGATGACACGACCGTCACCTTTTTTGCTGGTATGCACAATCGCCCCGCATCCCACTGCGCAATAAGGGCAGATCGTGGTAGTTTCTTTGGCATACTTGGTTTTCAGCATTTGGGCGTGTGCCCTGACCGGCGAAAGGTCAAAGCCCAAACCGGTGGCAGCAAGCCCGGCAGCAGCCGCGCCGGAAATTTGGATAAATTTTCTGCGTGTTACCTTCATATGCATATCTACCTCCTTTCTGTTTGCCCCAGGTTGCCGAAGCGAATTCAAAACTCGCCCTATATTTCTTTAATCTCCACTTTGACCATCCGATCATTTTGGCGGATTGCGTCTACGACTTCCTGCCCCACAATTACTTTTCCGAACACTGTATGATTGCCGTTCAAGTGTGGCTGCGGCGAATGCGTGATGAAGAACTGGCTTCCGTTTGTGTTTGGCCCGGAGTTTGCCATTGAGATTACACATGTCTCGTGCTTCAGCGGATTTCCTTCTACCTCGTCTTCAAACTGATACCCGGGGCCTCCCCGTCCGGTACCCGTCGGATCTCCGCTCTGGATCATAAAATCGCTGATCACCCGGTGAAACGATACCCCATCATAGAAACCTTCCCTTGCCAGGAAGACAAAGTTGTTGACCGTTTTGGGTGCGTATTGGGGATAGAGCTCAAGTTCTATGTTTCCCTTGTCAGTTTCTACGACTGCCTGGTAATTTTTTTCCGGGTCGATCTGCATTTCCGGTGGAGTAGCCCACTTTTTTATCGCCATGATATTTTTCCTTTCTTAACTAAGTTGAGCGATTTTTTGCGAAGAAATGTGCCAAGATCTTGATGCAGCAAGGTTTGCGAAAATCGCAGGCATACCAATGGATATGTCGAGACTTTTCGCAAGTCCTTGATGCGCAAGAGATTGGTGCAGGTCAAGTAAAAAATCGCTCAATTTAGTTATATATTGAGTTTATTCTACATTTTTACCAAATGCTTCCGACACATAATAAGTTTACTTTTTCCAGATGGGGAATGGGCAAGCGAAACGTGTGGAAAAATTTTGGTGAACGGAGCCAGTCCGCTACTAACAAATTCTCTGGCGTCAGCAGATCCCATGGCCGCCATCCGGAGATTAAAAAGGAACTTAATAAGAGGGCGCTGAGGCACTTCATGTTCCATGATTAAAACCACTCCGGCCGATCGGACAACCCGCTTCATTTCACGCAAAGCGTTCTGTCGAGTCTGCCCTTTTAACTCATACAGTGCATGGGAGCAGGTAATCAGATCAAAGCTTTCATCTGCAAACGGCAAGGATATCGCATCTCCTTCAATCAATATCACCTTTTGAGCACCTGGCTTCTTCCTGGTTTTAAGCAACATTCCGCGGGAAAAATCGTATCCCACGGTAAGACTTGCCGGATAGTTATTAGCAAACGCCAAAATGACAGATCCTGTGCCACAGCAGATATCCAGAATATAAGGATTGGGTGTTTCACCGAGGTCAGCCATTTCCACCAGTACATCTCGTGTATCTTTTTCATCCCGGCGAGAATGCATTTGGATAAACTTGTCGTACACATGAGAGAATATATCGTAATATTTTCGTCTTCCCGTTCTTAGATCCGACATCCTTTTCTCGCAAGTTATGATTCTAAAGGTTGAGCCCACGAAAAGCCAAAGCATAATCACCAGCAATAACAAATCCAACTTTATGAACGTTGAATACCTTGATTCACCATAAAAAAAAGTAAAAAACCTCGTTGACCCTGTAAAATCAGGGTGATAGATTGATTTTACCAAACAAAAACTATCATCAACGAGGTGTAAGTATTATGGCACAAGGCATTCTTCCTTTCAAGTATGAATCTGAAAAAAACACAACAGGCATGACAGCTCTGGCAGGTTTGCCGGTATATCTGGATTTGGCCAAAGTATTAGGTTTGAGCAAGTAGATCCAAAAGCATTTAAAAATACGAGAAAGCGGTCAGGGCTGGACAGACAGCCAAACGAGCATTTTAAAAGGCTTTGCGAAGATTAATAAAGAATTGGCGGTATTTTCAGGTTTTCAAGATTCTGGAAGTACAGCGATCCTGGATATGGACGCTACGCTTGTAACTACGAATAAGATTGACGCATTATTCAGTTATAAAGGATATAAAGCATATCAACCGTTGAACACCTGATTTTTTTTTAGGCGGTGGATTTTGGTCATTTCTCTCCCTTGACATCCTCTATTTTTAATAGTAGTTTAAAAAATTATGTCGCCCTGTTCCTGAGTCACTGACGTAATGTTTTATAAGAAGGAGAGGGGGGCGGAGCGCCTAACCTAATTTGCTATCTTAGCCCTGGATCTCCCAAAAGCAAATACTTATTACTTTATGATTATCTTGGTCTTGCAAGGAATTTGCATCGTCCTGTTCGTTTTTGGCGTTCTATTTAGTGTCTTAGAACTCAGGACACGGCTTGATCGCAGCTTTTTGTATTTCGGCATTGTGATAATGCTTTTAGCCGCATTTTCAGCGATTGATCTGTGGAGACCGCATCAAGTCTGGTGGACCAGCCTTCAACATATACTCTATTTCTTCATCGTTCCATGCATAGTCTGGTATTTAATGATCTTAACGAAATCGAAAAATATCTTGATCATTAAAGGAGTTCTGTTTATAGGGCTTGTTTTTTCTTTTCTGATTCTCGGCGGCTTCATGTTTGTTCAAGAGGATGGCTTTGTCGGCACAAACGTGTTATATCGGGTGTCCGTAGTTCCGTATATTATTCTATCAATACTGTACATGAATTATCTGATTGTACGTAAATTGAGGCATCTTAGCGGTTCGGAAAGAAAAAGCCTCTTTTTCCATTTGGTAGGATTCCTGCTTCTTTCTATATGCGGCATCATGGATCTTTTGATACTCTTCAGAACGGATTTGGCTCTGAATCTGCCCAGCTGTACCATTTTTGGCGTTATTGGACTCTCTGCCATATTGTGCTACTCGTTCGCTGATCGTCTCATCTTAATTATCAAAGAAAGAGAGAATTCCTTTGCAAAGCTCCAGATGGCCTACAAAGAACTCGAAGAGGCTCGCTCTCTCAGTGAGCTCGGCAAGTCCTCAGCCATCATCAATCATGAGGTGAGGAACTATGCGACGGTGATCATGGGGTTTGCACAGCTTCTCAAGTATAATACCGCCCTGAACGACGGACTCAGGCCTATAGTTGAAAAAATCATAATGTCGATAAACCGTCTGACTGAGTTCAGCAATGAGATGCTCGATCTTTCTAAAGCGAAGATCCTCAAGGAAAAAAAGCCTCTGAACATATGCGAGCTGATCCGGCACTGCGTTCACGACTATTTTCCAAACAGGATCGACTCTTTCGCCTTTATCAATATGGATCAGGATACGACCGTGTATGGGGACCGGAAGAAACTAGAGCAGGTTTTTCTCAATATGTTTAGAAACTCCTTTGAAGCGCAGGCAACCCGCGTGGTGGTGAAAATCATTGATGCCCCTTTTGTCAAACTGATTGCTATTGAGGATGATGGAGTTGGCTGTAATTTCGAGAATCTCAAAAATATCTTCAATGCCTTCTATACAAGCCAAAAAAAGACGGGCACTGGACTTGGCTTGTCAATTGCTCGATCCATTATTGAGGGACATGGCGGGCACATAAACGTAGCGTCAAAAAATTTCCTTCCGCATAATGAACACGGACTGGTTTTCAGCATTACCTTTCCAGCCTATCAGGAGGCGGAGCAGGAAATCGACATTAAGGATAGCAGCACTGTGCTGATCAAAAAAGATATCGATTATCTGGAAGCCGTTGTCAAAACATTTAGAAATGTCCGCATTATGCCGGATATTATTAAGGACATTTCAGATTTCAGACCAGAGCAGTTATCTTCCTCAAACGTGACTATCATAGGTAATCCCGACACAATCAGAGAGATCAATGAACGATATTCCGAGTACTGCTGTTTTTCGGTTGCAAGCAGTGAAGGCGGCGGGCTTTATGTCGAGGGAAACCGTGATGGTCTTTACAACGGTATTTTCTGTGAGGAGTTTGTTGTCTCACACATGGGAATGGCCAATAGTTAGGACACTCCTCCAGCCATCTTATTTGCATCAACACTGCGGTCGAAAATGAGCTAAAACTCATAGCTTACATGTGCTCCAACCACATGCATATCGGATCTGTATTCTCCATTAGCTGTTCCACCTAAATTGGTGACTATGCTGTTATTTTTCTTTCTGTTCTCAGATTTCTGGTAATCGTAGTTAAAACCGCTTCAAAATGCCACCGGATATTTCTATCTCATCAACTGAAAGCGCCTCTAAAAAGTATTTCCCAATACCTCTTTCTTGAAATTCATAGAAATGAAAACCCTCTTTCAAATCTTCTTTTGCTGATTCAAGGATTTTAATTTTCATTGAATCGATGCCCATATATCTTTTTCAGCTTGATCCCAATCAACAAACTTGTCTTTGCCCTCTCTCAATTTTTGTTCTCTTTCTTTCAAAATATGCTCATGCCATGCGGGTGATAAGAAATCAGGTAAATTTCGACAAATATCATCCCATAGGACTTCCATTGCCTTCAATTTATCTTCTGTTGTCATTTCTTCTAACTTAAAATTCATTTGTCACCTCTCCTATTTATTGTAGCGAATGCTGGAATTGAGCTACGCTGAGTATATACACAGAATTGCTCAATTTTGCAAAATTCAAGTTAAAAATCTATAAGACTCAAAGCTCGAATAGTGAATAAAGAAAAGTTTAATTCACAATTCAAGCTTTGACACCAATAAAAAACAACTTAGCGCTTATGCCCCTCCCCGCTTTCATACTTGAAGGATACCTTGACCTTTGCGCGGTAAGCGCGGATCTTTCCGTCCGCCAACTGCATGTCCAGTTCGACTACCTCAGCAATGCGAAGATTGCGTAATGACTGCGAGGCCTTCTCCACAGCAGCCGCAGCAGCTTTTTCCCACGACTCGGTGCTTGTTCCAACCAACTCGATTATTTTGTATACACTTTCCGCCATTTTTCTCTCCTTTCGCCCACACGCTCGATGAGTATAGCAGGCACTATGGTTAATAATATACAAACCCTGTTAGTGGCGCAAGAGCGCCCAATAGTATTTATACCTAAATTTAGCGATTTTTTACTCGACCTGCACCAATCTTTTGCGCATCAAGGACTTGCGAAAAGTCTCGACATATCCATTGGTATGCCTTCTTTTATTTTGCAAATCTTTTGTCGGACTTTAGTTTTTTTATTTCAAACCTGTGGTTGGTAAGCCAACCTATTTTGCAATTTTCAGGGGCATCCATTTCCGGAACATATGGTTTGATATCTATCAATGGAGTCCCATCTATAATATCCACATTTTCAATTTCGATTATATTTTCTTTAATTTCAATGAGTTTAACGATAGAAAGACCTATTGGATTAGGCCTTTTCGGAGCCCGAGTTGAGAACAACCCTCGATGTGTATTATCTAAAAATGGAATTACCTTTAAATTATAATCATGTGAAAGGTGAAAATGATAGATTAAATAAATATGCGAAAAGCCATTAACGTCCTGTAACCCTTCAATATATTCAGGAAGTAATTCTACTGAACCATATACGCCATCAGCGGCAGCAGGCTGAATAGGCATATCTTCCGGCTTCTTAAAGGGGGAGTGTATGATACCGATTGGTTTGAAGTTAATGGTTTTCATAATTTGGGGGGCATAACTCCCGCCATCACCATCTTAGTGTATGGCTTTGTTGGCTGTTTTATCCTTGATGATGGAGCAATTGTGGTGAAATAGGCTTGACAGTTTGCCATGCTTTTGAGACATGCTCTGCCTGCCATAAATCATAGTTTTTTTGCAAGCTTAACCAAAGATCAGGCGTAGTATCAAAGGCACGCGATAAGCGTAATGCCATATCCGGATCCGGCTACGGCCCGATAAGCTTTGTGAACCGCCCGGTGCGGACCCGCAAGCCGTGGTGTTGTGGGGGAGGGGGAGAGAGAAACTCCCCCTTACCCGATTAGGCAAAGAAGTTGAAATATTAATATGTTACATCCATGCATCAACAAACTCATGAAAGTAAACTTTTAACCTATGGACGTCCTGTTTCCCAAGTTGAATACCCCCTGTTTCCCAATATCATTATGACGAGAATGAATCCTATCAGCTCGGCAATAATAATTTTTTTTGAAAATTGTGCTTTTGTCATTTTTTACTCTCTAACATTATAGATTGAGGTTATGCTACTTTGATTATTCCTACCTGTTCTACATTGACACAGTGTGACAGCAAGTCAGCCGGTGCGACGAAATAGGCCTCCTCAGACTTCAGAAAGGAAAGCCCTGAGGGTGATATTTTTAAGGCGTTACAGCGCAGCATGTCGGCGCCGTCTATACTGACGCCGGTTGTGGCTGCATAGACCGCCTGGCCGAACTCCTGAATTGCCAACACCAGCCTTTGATCGAGCGCCTCGGTCTCGGCGACTTCCTGCGCCTTCAATACCTCCACCAACTCCCGCGCCAGTTCCTCTTTACTCTGTGGCTCCTCATCACGGAGCGCTATTCCTGCGTTGGCTGCCACGAAGCTGCGGAACTCGTAGCTGATGTCGCTCTTAATCCGGTAAATTGCCTGATCTATCACGTTCCGCTCCCCGGCCCCACGAACCGCTGCGTGCAGCAGTACGCCGTCCTTGATTTTTAGCTTGTAGCCGGTACCTGCATCATCGTAGCACTGATACACAAACTGTGAACAGACCATGGGTAGCTTGCCTGGATTTTTGTGCTTGTTGATGTATTTAATGATGTCAGCCGCCAGCTTCTTGAAAATCTTAAGCATTACCTTTTGCACTTGGGTGCTGGGGGTAAACTTTCTGTAAAGCAACAGCAATCCGACCAAGTAAAGATTTGACATTGCGTAGGGTTCATCTTTGTTCAGGTAACCCTCAGACGCGTCAAGTACTGGAGACAACGAATCCTTGGACGGATCTATGCGCATGACATAGACAGTTCTCCCTTTAAAGCGCTGCGCTGCATCATTAACTTGCACCGCTGGCGGCGACTCTTCGACTATCTTTTCGCTGCTTGTGTAAGTCATAGCTGCGTGACTTACGGACGAGTCGGTGAGAAACATAATTGCTTCCGAGATCCAACTCCCCTTCTCCCCTGAAAAAAGCAGAATGTCCGCAGGTTTTAGATCGCTAATTTCCATAGCATTCCTCCCACTAACAAAATCGGCAGATTAACGCCTATCCTCCCGTATGTTGTTCAGATAACCGTCCTTTCTTCCGGTGTAGGTTGTGAATTAATCCGCGACTATTTTATTATACCCCAAACCCCGTCCCCTTGCGGTCAATGTGCATAGTTAGGCGAGTGCCTATACTATTGGGTGATCTTGGGAGTAGTTGTTAATATATTTACTTTTTTTGTTGTTGATTATGATTTTCTGGGCCGCAGTTTTTTGAAATAAGACAATTGCTGCATAGTAAATTGAAAGAATTATGTCTTCTATCTCTTTTTGCTTTCTTAAATCAAAAACATTCAAGCCGATTTCTTTTGCATCTTTTAGGCTGATCCATCTCCCGTGTGAAGAATGCCCTTCGTGGCTGTTAAAGAATTTTGCTATTGGTTCAATTTCATCATTACTTTTACTGTGGCAATTTCTTGTTTTTAGTAAATCCACCAAGTATTTAAAGGAATTATCTTTCATGTTTTCAGCGGCTTTTAATTTTCCGAATGGAACTTTGCTAAGTCTTTCGTTCCACAGCAGGGCTGTGGATGGATCAGATGATACTTCTTCAAATGCTTTATTGAATTCGTTTATTAATGCATCGACTGGTTGGTGTGCCTACTTAAATTGTACAAATATTTATCAAGAACGCGCAGTGGGTTTAAGCTCTCAACCTCTTTGAGTATTTTATCCCATGTAGGCATTAATCTCACCAACAGTGAAAGTAAACTCTTTTGTGGGTTTTGAAGAATATTTTTTCAGGGCTGCTTTGGCCTTCATTATCTCTTCGATTTTTGGGGATTCTGATAATTGTTCTTTTGCTTTTTTATCAATGAATTCGAATATTTGTTGCAGGCTTTTCTTTTTCATGTCGTCCTCCGTGCAGAATGCTGAAAAGAAATTTATTATTTATACATAGAGTAAGGCATGGATGTCAAGAAGTAAAGAATTTGCTTATACACTCTTTCTGGTACATGTTTTTTGATGCCCAACGAAAAAGTCAGGGACAGCCAGGGCTTCCACTGACTTCAATGTAAATGATAATTTTCCAACTTAACAGCCTTTTGCCGAAGTGGCTCGGCCCTGGCTGTTACCTGAACTGACAGAATCGGTGTCAAAGCTTGAATTGGAATCGGTGTCAAAGCTTGAATTGTGAATAAAGGAATGAAAGGGAATCGGTTAAAATTTGTGCCTTCCTTGAACTTGAAAAAATTTTCTAGTTTTCGTTCGGGCACTAAAGGCTCGGTCAAAAATAACTTGGCATTTTTGCATCCCAACTTCACCATATCTTTAACCGATCTTCATTCGCAAAAGTCCTCGAAATAGCTCGATATTCCTGCGGTTTTGCTCAATCAGATCGATTAAATCTACGGCAAATTTGGGCGCAAATTCTACCAAGTTATTTTTGACCGAGCCCTAACTATAATTTTTTATAATTCGTTTTTTGTCCTCGTTTGCCTTATCGCCTTTAAAATAAATCTCTATAAACTCAACAACATCTTCTTTTTCATAATATGCATATATGATTCTTATGCCACTCATTCCTCCACGCCCTTTTAGAGCTTTGCAGGCAAATTTTTTTGCTTTATATATCTTAGGAATTTCAATTCCTAACCCGGAGATATGAACAACTCCTTTATTGTCAATTCCCAGTTTATGAGTAAGTTTGAGCTGTCTATTAATAAAAGTTTCGATATCATCATCGAGAGTTTTAAATTTTTTTGCCAGCTTCTTGAAATCTTTTTTAAATTCAGTGAGTTTCCGTATTTCCTTAAAGACTTTCTTCACTATAATTCCTCACTGAATAAGGCAAAGTTCGATAAAATACTGCTTCATATTCAATAATTTCTCCATCCTCGGTAGTTTGCCAGGGAACATCGTTGTGGGAGTAGTCGCTGATCTCAGAAGCATTCATATTTGACAAATTATTTAAAACATCATCAATGATTTCTTTTTCGTGTGCTTTGAACTGAGTAAGATCGGATTTTCTTAAAGGCAAATATTTAGTCTGAGGATATTGAAAATAGTTATCCGTCACCTTTACTAATTCTTTACCCTCCATTTCCTTTACAACCTTTATGAATTCTTTAGGTGTTGGTCCATGATGGTTTTTTATATAGGTTGCTCCTATTAATTGCTCTTCATACTTCTCATAAAAATTAAAATCTATGAAATAAAGAAGTTTATACAGAACTGTTTCTCCTACATTCGGTTTAGACCCAACTTTCTCAAGAATATAAATTAATATCTCCTTGAATTTTTGCAGATTCCGTTGAGGAACACTAATTCTAATTTCCTGTTTTTTTTCTGATTTCTTCATGGCTTTTTCAAATATAACCTCAATATCTTTTTTAACATCTAACAGAACATCCGTAGGAATATTAAATGTTTTAGCAAGCTTAACTATCTCTTCCGCACTAATTTTTCTATTTCCAGTTTCTATTTGTGAAATAGCGACTCTGCTTATTCCCAACTTTATAGCCAATGCTTTTTGAGATAAGTCTATTTTTTCTCTTATCTTTTTAATCTTTACTCCTAGATTTTTATAAAACTTATCCATGATTATAACCTCCATTTTATTATAAATTTAGCACATGTTTGATTTTGTGTCAAGATATTGTTTTATTATCTAACACAAATTAAAGATATGGGGTTTTTGTTTTAGGTCAACAGATAAAAAGAGAAGGCAATTATTATTTTTAATAATTTAATGTGGTTATGATTTATATCAGTTTATGGATTTGGTATGATTTTTAAATTAATGCAAGCAGTTCCTGCGGTTTTTCTATCAGGGTCTTTGCCCCATTTTTCTGCAACTCTTCCTTTGTTCTGAAACCCCACAGCACACCAACTGGATGCATGTATGCTGCGACGGCTGTCTTCATGTCTATATCTGAATCTCCGACATAAAGTATATGCGGTGGGTCGATATTTAATTGCTTTGCTATTTGCAGCGCGCTTGCAGGATCTGGTTTTGGAGGAATATCGTTTTGAAGGCCCATGACAATATTGAATTTCCAGCGGGGAAGTAGTTCATTTACGCACTGTTTTGTGAATGCATGCAGTTTATTGGACAGCACGGCAAGCTTTATTTTCCTTGATACCAGTTCATCAAGCATTGCGGCAATACCCGCATAGGGCTTTGTTCTTGCATTCCAGTTGCGGGCATATTCTTCTCTGTATTCTTTGACATAATCATCAACTGTATCTGGATCTCTTTCTTTTTCAGGCAGGGCTCGGGTCATTAGCTCGCTTATGCCTGACCCGACAAATATTTTGTAATCATCAGGTTTATGGGTGGGAAAGCAATGGGTTGCAAGGATTTTGTTTGCTGAGCCGGCAATATCCTCAAGCGAATTAAGAAGTGTGCCGTCCAGATCAAAAATTACAGCTTTAAATTCCATTGTAAATTCCTGGTAGATATTTATAAATTATTACTGAATAGCAACCTTAAGTAAAAGATCACCTTTCTGTCCGTGGGGCGCATCTTTTCCCATCTCTCTCAGCTTCAGCAGGCTTCCTTCTTTCATGCCGGGAGGAACGATTACTTTAAAAAGCCTTTTCTGAAAACCCCAGGGAATATTTACCAGTTTCTGGGTTCCTGTAATGGCTTCAAGGTGTGTAATAGTAATTGTGCCGTAAAGGTTTGGATCATTTGCCATCCCGACAGGCCGGATAACCTGCAGGCGGTAAGACTTCTTTTTTTCGGTCATCCTGCGCAGCCTCTCACTGACACCGCCTCCGGGCAGGGCAAGAAACAGTTTTAAAAAGATGATGCCGAAGATAAATCCGCCTATGTGAGCCCACCATGCAATGCCTGTCATTTGGCCGTGGCTTCCCGCGGCGCTGAGGAACTGAAAGACAAACCATATGCCGAGAAAGAAAAATGCGGGTATCTCTATAAAATAGGGTATAAAAAATATCGGTATAAGGGTCAATATTTTTGCTTTTGGAAAGAGAATAAAGTAGGCTCCCATTACTCCTGCAATTGCACCGCTTGCCCCAATTGTGGGCATTGTTGAATTATAGTTAAAAACAAGGTGGGAAAGGCCTGACGCAAGACCGCATATCATATAAAAAGCCAGATAGCGCAGGGGGCCCAGGCGCTCTTCAATATTGTCGCCGAAAATGTAAAGAGACCACATGTTGCCAAGAAGGTGCCAGAATCCACCGTGAAGAAACATGAAGGTAATGAGTGAGACAAGCTGCTGGCCTGTCGTAAAATAAGATGCAATTTGGGGAATGGTGTAACGGGCCGGCACAAGTCCGTACATGTATATAAAACGTTCCAGCCCCGGCCCCTGAGACAGTTCTACCAGGAAGAATACCACGTTGATGGCGATGAGGGCATTGTTGACTATGGGATAGGTTTTGGTGGGGATTGTGTCGCGGATGGGTATCATTTGCTGTTTTTAAAAAAGATAATAGATAAGCCAAAAAGCCTATCCTAAGAGTTAAATTGTTTTGATTCGCATGCTGATATCAACGCTTCTTGCAGAGTGGGTGAGGGCGCCTGCTGAAATGATGTCCACCCCTGTATCGGCAAGCTGATTCAGGCTGTCTATTGTTACGCCACCTGAGATTTCAACCACAGATTTTCCATTGATGAACTCAATTGCTTCTTTTATCTGGTCTATGTCCATATTGTCGAGCATGATAACGTCGGCACCTGCTTCTAATGCTTGCTTTATGCTATCCAGATCAGAAACTTCCACCTCTATTTTCACAAGATGGGATAATTTGTCTTTGATGCTTTCTATGGCTTTTTTTATGCCGCCGCAAACAGCAATGTGGTTATCTTTGATCAGGACACCGTCATATAGACCCATGCGGTGATTATGGGCTCCGCCGACTCGGACTGCATATTTTTCCAAACCCCTCAAGCCTGGAGTTGTTTTTCTTGTGTCAACAAGGCGGACATTTTTGTTTGCAATGCTGTCCATATATGAGCGAACGTGAGTTGCTATGCCTGAAAGGTGCTGCAGGAAATTCAGTGCGGTACGTTCACCCATCAGCAAGACACGAAGTTTGCCTTCAACTTCCAGCACGATTTTGCCTTTTTCGATAAAATCGCCATCCTTGAAATTCGGCCTGAAAGAAATATCAGGGTCAAGTTGTTCAAAAACCTGGCGGGCAACATCAATGCCTGCGATTACAAGGGGTTCCTTTGCAACAACTTCGCCAATTCCTTCAAGGCCTTTATCAATAAGGTTTTCCGTTGTAATGTCCCCGGGACCGATATCTTCTTCAAGGGCGATTTTTATCAGATGATTTATTGAATGCATTTTAAAGTTCTATTTTGCTTCAAAATCTTTTATTTTTTCAAGGTTTGCCTGAAGTTTCTGCTGCTTTTCCAGAAGAGCTGTGTTTTTTTCTTTAACCTTCTCTACCACATCCGCAGGCGCCTTGTTAAGAAAGTTTTCATTGCTCAGTTTATTTGAAACAGCAGAAAGTTCTTTTGCCAGTTTGTTGATTTCCTTTTCAAGGCGGCCGGCCTCTTTTGCAAAGTCAATTATACCTTCAAGTGATACAAAAATTGAAGCTCCATTTACAATAGCGGTTGCAGATGATTTTGGCTTTATCCCGGATTTACTTGCTGAAAATGATTTAAGCCTTGCAAGGTTAATTATGATGTCCTGATATTGCTTTATGGTTTCAATTTTTAATTCATCCTGTGACTGAACTGAGGCTTCAAGAGTTAAAGACGGCGCTATGTTCATTTCTCCTCTGATATTTCTTATGCCGGATATAATTTCTGTGATAACTTCCATTTTCGATTCAGCTTCAGGGTCTTTTTCGGTAATCAGATAATCGGAAGAAGTTGCAGGAAATGCCGCCCTCATTATGGAGCCTTCTGTTCCCGGCAACTTGTGCCAGATTTCTTCTGTAACAAAGGGCATAAAAGGATGAAGCAGGAGAAGTATATCATGCAGAAGTCGCCAGAGAACGCTCAGAGTTGACTGACGCTCATTTTGCTTTTCTTTTGCGTATAAGGTGGGCTTGATTATTTCCAGATACCAGTCGCAGAACTCGTGCCATACGAATTTGTAAATTGTCCCGGCAGCTTCATTGAACCTGTAATTATCCAGCGCGTCATTAACGTTTTCAGTAACGGTGTTCAGCCTGGATAAAATCCACCTGTCAGGAAGCGAAAGTTGATTGTAATCAATGTCGTCATAGCCTTTATCCAGATGCATAAGGGAAAAACGGGAGGCGTTCCAGAGCTTGTTTACAAAATTGCGGTATCCTTCGACCCTTTTTTCAGACATCTTTATGTCGCGTCCCTGTGCTGCAAAGGCAGCCAGAGTAAAACGGAATGCATCAGTCCCGTAGTGATCTATAACAGTGAGCGGATCGATTACATTTCCTTTTGACTTGCTCATTTTACTGCCTTCTTCGTCGCGTACCAGTGCATGTATATAAACGTTTTTAAAAGGTACATCTCCCATGAAATGGATACCCATCATCATCATGCGCGCAATCCAGAAAAACAGTATATCAAACCCGGTTATAAGAACCGATGTGGGATAAAAGGTTTTTAAAAGAGGTGTTTCTTCAGGCCAGCCCATTGTGGAAAAGGGCCAGAGGGCTGAGCTGAACCAGGTGTCAAGGACATCGGATTCCTGAATAAGGTTTTTGCCGCCGCATTTCGGGCAGGTTTCCGGAGTATCCATGGCAATGACCATCTCGTTGCATTCCTCACACGTCCATGCAGGTATCTGGTGCCCCCACCAGATTTGCCTTGAAATACACCAGGGCCTGATGTCGTTCATCCAGTTATAATAATTCTTGGTCCATGATTCAGGGATTATTTTTGTTTTACCATCCTCAACTGCTTTAACAGCTTTTTCCGCAAGAGGTTTAACATTAACAAACCACTGTTTGGATAAATTTGGCTCAACTACTGTTTTGCAGCGGTAACAGTGACCCACCTTATGTTTATGAGGCTCGATTTTTTCGAGAAGGCCCTCTTTTTTAAGGGCTTTGAGAACAGCCTCCCTGCATTCGAAACGGTCAAGGCCTTTAAATTGTCCTGCCTCGGATGTCATTAACCCGTCATCGCCTATGACTTTTATGCTTGGAAGATTATGACGTCTTCCTATCTCAAAGTCGTTTGGATCATGGGCAGGAGTAACTTTCAATGCACCGGTACCAAAAGACGTATCAACATATTTTTCCCTGATTACAGGAATAGTTCTGTTCATAAGCGGAAGTATGACTTCGTTATATCCGATATTCTGGTAGCGCTCATCTTCAGGATTGACAGCAATCGCTGTATCTCCGAGCATTGTTTCAGGCCTTGTGGTTGCAACAATAATTACGCAGGAACCATCGGTTGAGGGATATTTTATGTGATAAAGATGGCCGTCATGCTCTTCATGTTCTACTTCAAGATCTGCAAGGGCTGTATGGCAACGCTGACACCAGTTAATAATATAATTGTCGCGGTAGATAAGGCCTTCATTATAAAGCTGAACAAAAACCTTTCGAACGGCGAGTGACAGCCCTTCATCCATGGTAAAGCGTTCGCGGTCCCAGTCGCATGATGCTCCAAGACGTTTAAGCTGGCTTATGATTGCGCTGCCGTATTCCTTGCGCCATTTCCACACAGCCTCGATAAACTTTTCTCTGCCTATCTGATGACGGTCACGCCCCTCGCCGGCAAGGTTTTTTTCCACAACATTCTGAGTTGCGATACCTGCGTGGTCGGTGCCTGGCATCCATAATACATTGTCGCCGTGCATTCTCCTGTACCGGCAGAGAATATCCTGCATTGTAATATTGAGGGCATGGCCCATATGGAGAACGCCTGTTATGTTTGGAGGGGGTATTACTATTGAATATGGTTTTTGAGAGCTTTCATCTTTGGCTGCAAAAAGCTGTTCTTTTTCCCAGAAGTCATACCAGCGTTTTTCTACATCATGTGGTTCATAACCCTTATCAAGAATATTTGAAGTCATGTGTTAATCTTTCTCAGTTCAAAATTTGAAAAGGGGATTATTAAATAATCCCCGATTTTTTTCGTTCACATTTTTCAAAGGTCTCATTCTTTGTCAATACTTGTACCTAAATTGAGCAGAAGAGCCTTTAGCCTTTCTATTTCTTTTGTGACTGTTTTTTCGATTACTTCAGTAAGTATGCTGTCGATTTTGTCAGCATACATCTTCTTTATAACTCTTTCTAAAGCTTCGTCAACCTGCTCGGGAGATAAGGGAATAGGCTCAGGGGTATCAGAAGCGGTCTCCTTTTCATAGGCGGCCGTCTGCTGCGTGTCTTCTACAACATCTGCAATTAGCTGTCCAAGCTCATCCGATTCTTCCTCAGGCTCAAGGGATATATCCTGTTTTTTATCCTCTGAGGCATCTAATTCTAAACCTAAATCCGCAGAATCGACAAATTCATCATCTAAATAATTATCTATTTCTATGTCTTTATTAAGGTCGTCTTCTAATTTAACTATATTGTCTAAAATATCATCATCAAGCTCAGGGACTTTTTCTTCTTCTGAAACACTGATTGTTTCATCTGTATAATCAGTAAGTTCAATATCATCAATGTCTTTTGTGTCTGAGACAACATCTGTAAGATCTATAATATCTTCATCATCCTTCGGGCTTGCTTCATCATTGAGTTGATTTGTATCATTGTTTTCTGTCATATCAACCTCCTATCTCATAAAGTGTCAAAATTTTGCTGAAAATTAAGCAACCCCTTATAATTTTAGGAAATTAGCATATGGCATATGGTGTGTCAAGATATTTGCCTTTTTACATTTGAGGTAAAAAAAGATTTACAGAACGCTATTTTAATCTATAATCTGTATTATGCAATTTGTGCGGTTAGCCATTAGCGGTTAGCCGTTAGCATTGAAAAGGGGTGGCAATTAGAAATTTTAGAGAACTTAATCAACAGGTTAATGAGGTAAAGAGGATGTTGAACAGTTTTATCCAAAAGCTAACCGCTAATGGCTAAAAGCTAACCGCACAGGTCGAAATTATGCGTCGATTTTTTATTGAAGAATCAAAGATTACCGGCCCAATGATATCTATCACTGGTTCAGATGCAGCACATATTAAAAAGGTGTTGCGCATGAAATCAGGAGACAGGATAGGGCTTTTTGACGGCAGGGGTTTTGAGTATGAGGCAAGGATAGAAAATTTATTAGCGGGAAGTGTCGAAGTATCAATAATAAAACGTTTTTTGTCGGCTTCAGAATCTCCGGTTCAGATAATAGTGGCTCAGGCCTTATTAAAAGACAAAAAAATGGATATCCTTGCAAGGCAGCTCACTGAAATAGGGGTGGCCAGGTTAATTCCTTTTACATCTATTCGATCGGTTCCAAGACCTGACAAAAAAAGGCTTTCAGCGCGCAGAAAACGATGGGAAAAAATTGCAATAGAGGCTCTCAAACAGTGCAGGCGTGGCCATGTTACAAAAATAGGTGAAACAATAACTTTTAATGATATAATAAAAATAAATGATGAGTGTGATCTTAAGATTGTCTTCTGGGAAAATGAATCAAAGCCTGTCAGCGATGCAGTTCAACAGGTGCATGATAGGCATTATAGAAAAATTTTGGCTGTCCTTGGTTCTGAGGGAGGTTTTTCGGAAAAGGAGATAGAAGATGCAAGAGCCTGCGGATTTGTTACAGCCTCACTTGGTCCACGAATATTAAGAGCTGAGACAGCAGCAGTTGCTGCATGCACAATACTTCAGTACCTTTTTGGCGATATGGGTTTAAAAAAATCTTGACAAAAATCAGGGCTTCTAATAGGACAAGTTCTGTTCTTATTCAGGCCGAGGTAGCTCAGTCGGTAGAGCAGTGGACTGAAAATCCGCGTGTCGGCAGTTCGATTCTGTCCCTCGGCACTTCTTCAGCTAACTCCCTTGGTATAGGGTTGGTCGCAGTTTGGCTAACCCTTTTTTAGTTTTGAACCCAGAACCTTTTCCGTATTTCACAGGGGCATTCTTAATTTATCTTACCTGTCCCGTAGGTCCGGAAAATTGTACTGGGATTCAATAAAAAATATAATCTTAATGTACTAATCAAGACACGGCCCCAAGCATCCTGTCTTATTTCAACCTAATTTGAACATCAATTCTTTTTCTACCCCAGTTAAGTGCTTTTTTGTGAGAATTAAAAAAGGCATCGAGACGATATTTGCCTTTTATAGCTCCCCCCCTGTCTTCTACTACACCATACCCATAGCCCGGGATATATAACCTGGTACCAAAAGGATAATACATAGTATCAGCAGCAATGGTACCATCTTTGGATAGCCAGAGCCACGGGAAGATAATTCTTATTGGAATCATCCAGGGATGAATTAAGCTATCAATAGAAAAAAGCCCCGGAGTAGGCTCATGCGGCTTTGTACCGCTGGCGGTCTGCCCTGTATATGGCTGCCCTTTGCGTTTACCAACGCTTACATATCGATTCCAGAAATTAAGCTTCAAATACTTCCAGCTTCCCCGTTCCCATCCACAGCATTTCCCGCATCCGCAGTAGCCGGTAACCTCCATCTTTCGTACTACAGGCTTAGAACATCCATAAAATAAAAGAGCAAACAATAACAGTAAGCATGTGACCTTCCACTTCATGATAGCACTGTCCTGCACTGGAATTCTCAAAATTCGTAAGATATTATTCTTGCATATTGAACTATCTATCAGTAAAATAAAATAGTTACTTCTTGCATTCAACCATTCAAATATGATGCTTCAAAATATCCGGCAAAGCAAGGAAAAAATTATGTCATTAGTGACTGCAGACAATTTGGAAAAGACTTACCAGATCGGTGAAATTACGGTTAAGGCCATTCGTGGTGTAAATTTCAGCATTGAACCGGCTTCCTTTGTTTCATTTGTCGGACCCTCCGGCAGCGGTAAAAGCACACTGCTCAATATGATTGGCTGCCTCGATCCGCCTACAGGCGGCTATTTACAGGTCGCGGGACAGGATATTGCCAATATGAATCGTAAACAGGCTGCGCGCTTCAGGGGCGAACATATCGGTTTCGTGTTCCAGGACTTTAACCTGATTCCGGTGTTGACGGTCTTTGAAAACGTGGAATATCCGTTACTCATGGTGCAAAACTGGCCGGAACAAAAGCGCAAAAAGCAGGTGCAAAATCTGCTCGAAGCCGTTGGCATGGGGGATCAGGCTAATAAATATCCAAGCCAGATATCGGGTGGTCAGAAACAGCGGGTAGCGGTTGCCCGTGCCCTGGTAACCAATGCCAAACTGGTGCTGGCCGATGAGCCGACTGCTAACCTCGATGGAGAAACGGCAAACCGGATTATCAATCTCATGAAAAAAATGCGCGATGAATTAGACACCACCTTTATTTTTTCCACCCATGACCCCAGGGTGATGCGGAACGCAGAAATAATTTTTACACTTGAAGACGGCAGGCTTAGGAACGGAGGGGCTCATGCTTAATATTATTAAAATTGCGGCCCGAAATCTTCGCCGATATCAGCGGCGAACAATACTGACATCTGCGCTGATCACTCTGGGTGTGGTGGCGGTACTGCTTTATATTTCCGTAACAGGATCTTTTAAGGATATGATGGTTGGCCAGATCACAGACTCCATGATCGGCCATTTACAGATTCATCGCAGAGGTTATCTGGCATCCATTGACAACCTGCCGCTCAATCTTAACCTTAATGAACATCAGCTTACAAAGGTAAAAAAGATTTTAAGCAATGTAGATGCTGTTGAATCTTTTTCTATGCGTATTAAACTTGGGGCAATGTTCAGCAATTTTACTGAAACCACCAACATCAGGCTCAATGCCGTCATCCCTGAACAAGAAGTTAAGACCGTTCCCTTGCTTCCAGACCGTATCATTGAAGGGCAAAAGAAAGATGTTTTGCTGCAAAAAGGCGAAATTCTCATTCCCGAACTGATTGCCAAAGGCATGAAAGTGAAGGTGGGTGACGATATTGTTCTGGTGGCCAATAACAAGGACGGCTCGGTCAATGGAAAGACTTTTACTGTCAGTGGTGTACTTGAAGGCATTTCCGGCCCCGGGGGTCGGGATGGAGTTATTCATCTGGATGATGCCAAAGAGTTGCTGCGCATCGATGGCGTTGAAATCAGTGAAATAGCGATCCGGCTTAAAAGCATGGATGATCTTCCACCGGTTTTTTCCAGGCTCAAGGAAGAGCTTGCTTCCATTAAAGACAAGCAGGATAAGCCGGTATTTGAATTGCACACCTGGGAAAAGCTGACACCGTTTTACAATATCGCAAAAATGATTGACCTCATGACCTTTTTCATTAAAGTCATGCTTGTGTCCATTGTTCTGGTCAGCATAATGAATGTAATGATCATGGCTGTATATGAGCGGATCAATGAAATCGGCACCATTTCCGCCATTGGTACATTGCCTGGCAAAATTATGGCCCTGTTCGTGACCGAGGGCTTTCTGCTTGGCGTGCTTGGAACAGTTGTCGGAACTGTTATCAGCCTGATCAGCATTGCCGCCATAAATGCCGCTGAAATAACTTTTAACTTCGGACGGCAATCCGACCTGTTGCTGGCACCTGTCATCGGACAGGGGGATGTAATTACCATTGGGTTGATTGTTATCGGCATCTCAGTATTAGCCAGCCTGCAGCCGGCTTTTAAGGCTGCAAGAATGGATCCCATAACCGCCTTACGGCATGTGTAAAAGGAGGCGTTACTCATGATGTGGTGTAAAATTTTGTCAAAACGCCTGAAGTTTTTTCTGAGCTTCTTTGTTCAGATGACCGCGATTTTGATTATGGTCATTCCGGCAGCAGCTCTCGATGGCAATGAAATCCTGCTTCAGGTGGATCGTAACCTTCAGCCTGAATCCTATGAAATGTACCGCAAGCTCATCAATATCGAACCGGACGGCAGTAAAAAGGAGTACGTTCTATACACGGTAAAAAAAGGGCAGGACAGGATGGTCGCTCTGTTTTTGTCCCCTGCCAGTGAGAAAGGGAGGTCAACCCTCCGGCTGGGCGACAACATGTGGCTTTATATTCCCAGCGTGGGGAAACCGCTACGCATCACTAGCCTGCAGTCGGTGATAGGAGGTGTTTTTAACAATTCCGACATATTGCGTCTGGATTATAGCGCAGAGTATAATGCCGTAATTCTGGAGGAAACAGCAGATAAATATATCCTCAATTGCAAAGCTAAAACATCATCAATCGCCTATGACAGCTTAAAGATAGAGGTGGATAAAAAAACCATGGTGCCTGTTACCATTGAATGTTATGCCGCTAGCGGCATGTTGATCAAAACCCTTTATTATAAAAATATTAAAGAATTCGGCGATGATCTTTTACGGCCATCGGTTCTTGAGACCGATAGTCCTCTGTATAAAGGATATAAATCCATAATGATTTACGCCAGGATCAATAAGAAAAAACTTGCAGATGAGGTGTTTACTCTGAATTACCTGCCCAGGGTCGATGAATTGAGATGAGAGTCAATTGTGACCGGGCATTACCCGGGCTTTTATTTCTCCTTTCTATTATCATCCTGTTTTTTTCCTCTTCGGCTGTTACTGCCGGAGAGGATTACAGTTTTGACATTGAAGAGTTTGAACCCAGAAATTTTGAATGGGGCGGATATGCAGAGGGCAGATGGGAGCATATTGATCTTAATACTGATGGCGCATTCTATAAGCTGAATCAATACAAAGACCGCCATAGCACTCTTGACCGTTTAACCGGTACCATGCAGTTGGAAGCCCTCTACAAAAAGGGTATCTGGGCCTTCAACTCTGTGTTGTATGCCAAAGCCAGTCAGGACGATATGGGCTGGTCGGATACTGCGGATATTTTTGAGGCCAGCCTGAGTCTCAAACCAGCGCCGTTTGTCACAGTTGATCTGGGAAAAAAGGTTTTTAAGTGGGGCACGGGATATGCCTGGAATCCAGTAGGCTTTATTGATCGGCCCAAAGACCCCAACGACCCTGAAGAGGCATTGGAAGGATATATCGGCGCCGGCCTTGATCTGATAAAAAGTTTTGGAGGAGCACTGCAGACGGTTGCTCTGACCACTGTAGTCCTGCCGGTATGGCAAGATATTAATGAAGATTTCGGAAAGGCAAATAATGTGAACCTTGCTGCCAAACTTTATATGCTTTATCGGGATACGGATATCGATTTTGTAATATTCAACGGCAACAGCCGCTCGACCCGATATGGCATTGATTTTTCAAAAAACCTGGCCACAAATTTCGAGGTTCACGGAGAATTCGCCTATCTTACTAAAATTAAGCAGACTTATCTTTCTAAAACAGGCACAATAATTAAACGCGAACGTTCCATTAAAAAATACCTGCTGGGACTGCGTTATCTGACTGAAAGCGATATCACCACCATTATTGAATTTTATCACAACGGCAATGGTTTCTCGGAAACAGAGCTGGACAGTTTCTATCAACTCGTTGACAATGCGGAGATCCAGTTTCTCAGCAGCGGAAACAATACCCTTTTTCAAATTGCTGAAAATATCTCTCAAAAGGGCTACGGAAGCCCCCAGGCGGGTCGCAATTATCTTTACCTCAAAATTAATCAGAAAGATCCTTTTGATATCCTCTACTTCACCCCGGGATTGATCGCCATCCTTAACCTTGACGACCACAGCTATTCCGTCACCCCTGAAATGCTATATACCGGTTTTACCAACTGGGAACTTCGGCTGCGTTTCACTTTTTTAAACGGCGGTAATTTTACCGAGTTCAAGGAAAAACAAAACGAAAACAAGCTCGAGTTCCGTGTTCGGTATCATTTTTAAGTTTGGGGTTTTCTTTCGTAAATAGGCGCAACACAGTATAGTTACTGCAAGGCAAGAAGAAATTTATCAGAGGAGGTCTGAAATGATACCATTAACCAGAATCACATTCGATCCTGATGTCATGGGAGGGAAGCCCTGCATTCGTGGTATGCGTGTAACTGTGGGAATGATTGTCGGCCTTGTTGCCTCGGGACATACCCAAAAAGAAATTCTTAAATTGTA
>JAJSZT010000023.1 GCA_030272815.1 Deltaproteobacteria bacterium | reverse complement strand
ATTGCATGAATTCTAATTGACTGCATGGCGCTCTGTCAAGGAGTTTTACTGGGTAGCTTTGCCAGTTTGGGGAGAATAGTGCGGGACATTCGTAAGCAAGTAAATAACTTATTCAGCGCGAAGGTGCAGGACGGGTGAACAGCTATGGAATTGCGTAATTCTGAGCGGGAACGATTGGGATGGATGATTCCATTTAGGATGAATAAAATTATAAGGGAAAAGGATAAAAAGGTAAAAGGGACAGGCGTCTGGGACATCTTTCATGAACCATTCGGGATAGTCACACTATGACAGATACATTATCACTTCTTTTAGGACGTCTTCCAAATCAGGGATTGAGGCAGGAATAATATTCTCTTCATTAGAACTAAATTGAGCGATTGTTGAGGTTACCGCAGATTCAAGGCGAAGCGCATGAAGCCATAGTGTACTATTGCGAAAGCACTTCAACTCAGAAGATGCGGTAAGATCGGCAATCCCGAAGGCGCAGAGGGAGAAGAGTTCAAATCGTAGAAGCTGAAAGGGAAAGATGAGGAAAAAGATGAACTTCGAACATCGAACCTCCGACGTCGAATGTTTTCTTGACCTGAAATGGAAGGTTTGATAGTATAATAATTAGTGTCTGGACGAAAACTCAGAACACCTGAAATTACAGTCAGTTGGATACTATTTTCAAACCGAAGATTTTTAGCAGTTAGCTTTTAGCAATTAGCTTTTAGCTTAAAAAATCAAACAGATAACACATTCAGCTAAGAGCTAACAGCTAATGGCTAATAGCTTTTTCACAAATCTTCACATCGGTAAATAAGCTGAACCTATTGCCAGTATTAAAAAAAATACTTTTCGGACAGGCACTAATTATAAAGAGCGTCGGTGGAGAAATTAAGGGAAGGCGACGCGGCATCAGAGGAGGGCCAAAGGATGACTGATCTCAGATTGGTTTCCACGCGCGAACACCAGCTAAGGCCGCTCGTGGAAGCGGCGTTAGCGAATGAATTACGTCTGATGGAAGCAGGCATTCACCGAACAGAACAAAGACTCCTGGAATTTGAACAAAAATATCATCTTGGGACTCAGGACTTCATCGCCCGTTATGAAAACGATAAAATGGAAGAGACCATGGATTTTGATGAATGGATTGGGGAGTTCAGGCTGTTGGCACGGTTACGGGAAAAGGCAGATACACTAAAGGATATCCGGTTTGCGAGTTGAAACCTATTTCCGGCAAATCGAAAAGATCATTGAAGCATGCCCTGTTATTCAACTATCAAATGTTACGTATGAGAAACGCGGCACACACGAGGGATTCATTCGCGGAGAACTCTGCTTCGTGGATGGTTCTACTTTTTATTTGCGTGAATTTGTTGACGTTGAAATAACGACAGACCGCTTAATGTATGCATATCAATTCATTGATTCTTCACAAACACTGGTATTTCGTTATGATAACACTGGTCACCATAAGAAGTTAGGCCTTTCTACTTATCCCCACCACAAACATGACGGCGTTGAAACCAGGGTCATCCCTTCGGTGGCCCCGGATTTAGCCACTGTTCTTCAAGAGATTGAATCGCTGATACAACTTCCCTAACCAACAGAGTTACATCCCAGTACCATCTTCCGGAACAACGGGACAGGCGTGGCAGGCTGGGGAAACAGATTGCACGGATTAAGTATCTCACGCAAAGGCGCGAAGGCGCAAAGGGAGAAGAGTGCGGGACATAAGTAAGTAAATAAATAACTTATTCAGCGCGAAGGTGCAGGACGGGTGAACAGCTATGGAATTGCGTAATTCTGAGCGGGAACGTTTGGGATGGATGGATGATTCCATGGTTCACGGTTCAAGGTTAGAGAACGATGAACATTGAAAGGAAATAAACTTATGAAGAGACTTCCTGTGGGGATACAGACGTTTCGTGATATTGTTCAAAACGATTATCTGTATGTGGACAAGACAGATAAGATATTCGATTTAGTAAATAATCCAAAAGGCGTATATTTTCTCTCCAGGCCGAGAAGGTTCGGGAAGAGTCTTTTGATTTCCACGTTGAATGAGATATTTGAAGGGGAGAAGGAGCTGTTTAAGGATCTGTTATGACCTTCACATAAACAGAGAAAAATATTACCAGACAATTTTTTATCTGATATTTTCTCTGATCGGATTAAAAGTAAAAGCTGAGGTAAAAACAAACAAGGGCAGGATAGATGCCGTCATTATTGACAAAGATATCTATATCTTTGAATTCAAATTCAACGGAGACAAAGACCAGGCATTAAATCAGATCAAAGACAAAAAATATTTTGAGAAATATCAAGGTGTTGGCAAGGAGATTTATCTCTTTGGGGTTGCGTTTACCGACAGAAACATAGGTGACTGGGCCCTTAGCACCGACTTTGACGTTTCCCTGCCTTCTCACCTTCAGCCTTCAGCCTTCAGCCTCCAGCCTTCAGCCTTCAGTCTATTTCATCTTCTGTATCCTCTTCAATAACCGGCTCAACGTTTCTGTATTTTTCTATCAGGCGTTGATTTTCGGGTATATTCTTTAGAAAAATATTTGCAACCTTGTCTGCATAGATCAGCTTCCAGTCGTCATTTTGTATCAAAAACCTTGAAAATACCGAATTTGCATTATAAATAATCCAGGTTATGTCATATTTTTCTATTGTTTTTTCCCAGCCCTGCTTAAAATATATAATTTTATAATACTCTTTAAATATGTCGGTGCCGTACATATCGGATCTTCCGTCAAAAAAGACCTTGTATTGCGGCCATGCAGCGTAGATGATATAATCACCAAATTCATCGTTATCAAACATATTGCCATGGAGAGTCTCTTTTTTTAAAAATTCCACAGCAGCCACTGGTTTGGCCTTTTCATCAAAATTATGCTCTATTTTACCTTTTGCGGCAACGAAAACAACTAGTACAACGGCGAAAATCGGCCATAAATAGCCCCTTGCAGATGCATCTATTGTGGAAAAATTGCTTGCCCTCTTTTTAAGAAAGCTAAAAAATTTCCCATCTAGCTGCTCTAACATGGGCTCTGCCTGTCTTACCAGGACAGGTGCGACAATAATCGCAAAAAGCGGGATATACCTTCCCGAATAAAGAGACATATGAGTAAAAATGAGTACCATTGTAAGCTCGATAATATTCAATCGTATCCTTGAAAGAGCAAATAAGGTCAACGCCAAAAGCATAAAAAATTCAAAAAACTTAACAGATAGGTTATGAAAATTTGGCGACAGGAATTCTGAAACATGGTCCATAAGAAATTGATTTGAGGTCAGCTTGAAAGGAAAAAGCAGAATATGATATGTATAAGGATTTATAAGGCAAACAAGAAGACAAACTACGGTCAACAAACCAAGTTTTTTTGCCTTTTGCCGGTGAAGATCTCTTTTTGAATCTTCAGAAGTAATGAACATCACAAAATTGCCGACCAGGTAGATGCCGATAAGAATAAAACCTGCCAGAAACCCCCCGTGCAGGTTCACCCACAAAAGCATTATCGGCGCCAGGAGATAGAGATAGTCTTCATGTTGATACTGATACTTGTCAAGGAGATAATACCATACAACCATCAATACAAGTGAAAAGATATGCGGCCTGGCCAACCAGTGCACTTGTGAAGTCACCAATACAAGCAAAGTGATAAAAGAGGCTGCCAGGATATTTCCGTTATACTTCCGAATGATTTTAAACATCAGGTAATAGACCAGAGAAATTATAAAAGAGAAAAAGATAACTATGCCGGTAAGCCCCGCGGCCCTGTGAATTGCCGCCATTATAACCTCTGAAAGCCATTCGTGGGCAGTCCATGGCAATGGGGGAGAGATAAAAGAGAATATATCATGTTTCGGGATCGAAAGCGTATCTATTATATACTCTCCCGCCCTTATATGATAGCCGGCATCACAATCATTTAAGAGCCCTTTATTTACAGAAAGTGATAATATAAGAAAGAGAGATACGAACATGATATCGGCAAGCGAAGGTATTAGAAACGGAGTTATTCTTTTTAAGCGATTCATCTTAATCTGCCTTTCAAAGGGACTTTTTTGACAGGATTAACAGGATGTTCAGGATTAAAACATCAAAACTTATCCTGTAAATCCTCATCAAAATCCCTTACTTTGCGTTTGATTTCAACTTTCCGTTCACCAAAATTAACAATTAAACCTAAAACTATAACCCATTCGGTTGTAAACTCTGTATGTACAACCAATGATTTTTTCAGTCAATTCTCTGTATTTCATTCGTACATCTTCATCAAATTATGATTTTTTTTGATTTACTGGATAGTTAAAGTGAGACTTAACCCATTTATTCACTTGAAACAAAATCTTGTTTATCCTGTTATCCTGTCAGAATTTTTTTCAAAGGGCTAAAGTGTTACGTTATTATGTCAAATAGTTAACGTACATTCAAAAATGGCATTTTTTGTCCCAATACTGCGTTCTCCGCATCTACAAGCGCTTTGCTGTCTATTTTCCATTCCTCTTCTAATCGGTTCAGTTTCTGTTCGATTTTTTGCTTAAGGCCATGACTTGATGCCCCCTGAGCCAATACAAGCCACGGATCATCCCATAATAAAACCCCATATTTATTGTTGAACAATAGGGCTTTAATGGACGTTATATATTCTGTTCTGTCCATTTGCAGATGGCTATCCAGCGAGCCGGTTAAGTATTTGCGATTGTTTTTTATTTGGTCTGGGAGATTATTTATATTAGTTGTCGGGCTTTCCAATCTCAGGATGATGGCATCCACTTGGCTCACCATGTTCGGGTAACGATATATCTCATGACGTTGTGAAAAATGTGAACCAACATTAGCCTGGGCGGAAACGGAAGCATTATCACCCACCAGAGACCGAATCGTCTGAATGCGTGGATCAGGCCGGCTCAGAAAATTGGCCGGTGCCCAGAAATTACACGCCTTAGGCAGAGGCAAGGGCGCAAATACATACCCACCAACAAAGCTAAAGCTAACTATAGCTGCAAGACCCGTCAACTGGATCAGCGTGTATCTGGTCTGATGCGCAGAAAGCCGCTTAACACCGTAAATTGCAGCGGTCGTAAGTATAGGAATAAGGGTCACACTATGATAAGCAAAAGGGCTTCTCGGCATGGGGTTAGCTGACAAAATATTTGCCATGAGATCCGCTAATCCAGGCAATAAAAATTCAGGCGCTGCGAGAGGGAACCCCAAAAAAAATATCATTAGTACTAACAAATACTTTGCACCGCCAAATTCCAGTAAGACTACCTTGGCCACAGTTATTGGATGAAATAGTAGTGCCTGAAAAACCTCTTTCATGGACCCCCCGAGCCAACTGTATCTGCTCACTTGGCCAAGACCCTGGCTAAGCATAACATGTTCACCTGTGGGTGAAAGTGCAGGCATAATTATGCCTAATACCAGGATACTATATATAGCACCGAATGAAACTATCAGAATGGCCTGTTTCCATCTTCTGTTGCGTAGTCCCCAAAGAAATCCAAAGCCGATTATCATAATACCGAAATGTTCCTTACAGAGTACGATAACAAAACATGATAACAGTAATAAGCGGAAATTGGATTTTTCAATTGATAGCAGAGAAATAGCAATAAACGGCACAGCAAGAGACTCTGGACGAAAAACCCATGGCGGTGTGCTTATAACAAAAGGATTCACCATATATACAAGCGCCCAACAAAAAGCGACAGTCTCAGATTTGCTTACATGCTTTGCTAACAAAAAGATCGGCCAAGCTGTTAAAGATAATGCCAGACTTTGAGATAATATCATCCACTCTGCTTTAGGCAATATGGCATAGAAAGGAAGAAAAATTAAAAGAATTGGACGAAAATGAAATCCAAGATAATTTATCAGTACATTGAAAATGTGGGTATTAAGAAAAAAATCGCCATGCAAAGTTCCCCAAACCGCTTGATCAAATGTCCCAAGATCAATAATGGAACTAATGTAGCCCCAGTGATAAGATAAACTAATACTAAGCGATAATATAAAATGGATAAAGATAGCAATCCACAAACTCGTTATCCACCAATTTCTTGAGGTGTTGTTCAATAAATCTATACTCCTTGGTCAAAAAAATTCTTGATTTGGCGTAAGGGTGTTATATAGAAACAAAATTTGTGTGTCAAGTTAACACACGTCTGAAATTCTAACGTATTAATTTTGATGAACAGAATAAAGAAAGAAGGATAGATATAACATATCAACACAGGTCGACTTTATCTATTGCCATATCACACTTCAGTTGCTATAGTTTTAATTTAAAGTGAGCAGAAAACGAGATGGCAAAAACCGGCCTGCTCTTTGCGCTCATAATGAAAAAAGGGAGTGTGGGCAAAACTGATTTGCTTTATGACTATATTGAGGGCTAAAAATATGCTGCAAGAACCCGATGAGAAAAGTTTAGACATAACAGTTATAATTCCGGTCCTTAATGAAATCGATACTATTGAACCTCTTCATCAAAGGTTACGTGAGTCTTTGGAAAATCTCGACAAGACTTATGAATTGATTTTTGTTGATGATGGGAGTACCGACGGAACTTTTCAAAAATTAAGGAATATATATGAAAAAGATGATAAAACAAAAATTTTTCAGTTCAGACGAAACTTTGGAAAAGCGGAAGCCCTATCAATTGGGTTTAAAATGGCTAAAGGCGACATCATCATTACGATGGACGGAGATTTGCAGGATGATCCCCAAGAAATACCAAGGTTTCTCAAGAAGATAGAAGATGGTTTTGATGTTGTTTCCGGTTGGAAAAAAACCAGACTGGACCCTTTGTCAAAAAGATTACCATCTAAACTTTTCAACAAGGTACTGAGAATTTTTTTTAAAATTCATATCCATGATTTTAACTGCGGTTTTAAGGCATACCGAAAAGACGTTGTGAAAAGCATTAATATCTATGGTGAGTTACACAGATATATTCCTGTATTGGCGTCAGCAAAAGGGTTTAGTGTAGGAGAACTATCTGTAAAACATCACCCGCGGGAATTCGGCTCTTCCAAGTATGGTGCTTCAAGGCTTTTGAAAGGGCTCTTTGATCTCTTTACTATTTTGCTCCTAACTCGTTTTAAGAAAAGGCCTTTACACCTTTTTGGATATATTGGTAGCGGCTTCACAGGTATCGCTATTATAATTTTGTGTTATCTTAGTCTATTATGGCTGTTAGGAAAGGGTCCCATAGGAACAAGGCCATTAATGTGGTTAGGTATTTTACTGCTTATACTAGGAGTGCAGTTATTCTCTACCGGCATTCTTGGGGAGTTGCTTGTTGGATTGAGTCACGATAATTACGAGACCAATAGTATTAGTACGATACTTTCCCATGGATCTGAAAGGGACAAACGACAAAAATGAATAGCTTTACTTATATGAAATATCGTTCAAAAAATCCTTTTCAGCAATTGTTAATAAGAAGATTTTTTGAACGATGTGCTTCGTTGATATCCAAATTAGAAATAAATTCGGTGTTAGAGGTTGGTTGTGGAGAGGGCTTTTTTCTGGAACAGCTTCACAATCGGTTTCCACATTTAGGCCTAAAAGGAAGTGATATAGACCAACTGGCAATTGAATATGGCATGCAACGTCTTCCCCAGTTCAAATTTCAAATTGACGATGTATATCAGTTGAAAGAAGATAGCGCTTCCTTTGACCTTGTTATTGCAAGTGAAGTACTTGAACATTTGGAAAAGCCGGAAAAGGCTTTAAAAGAAATTAATCGAGTTTCCCGGTTGCATGTGCTGCTGACAGTTCCAAATGAACCCATTTTTCAATTATGTAATTTGGCTAGGATGAAGTACTTGAAAGGCCTTGGAAATCATCCGGAACATGTTCAGCGCTGGAGCAAGAGTGCTTTCAAGAGGCTAATTTCGAGGTTTTTTAGAATAACTTCATTCCAGACTTCGTTTCCCTGGACTATTGCACTGGCCATGAAGTTTGATGCAGACCCCTGATATATCCCATGTTTTAAATGAAAAAATCATTAAGACTCCTTTTATCGATCGGTTTGTCGCTTATTCTACTCGCTTATTTTTTTGAGTATGCTGAATTCTGCGAAGTTGTTGCACTGTTAAAAAAAGTGGACGGGATGCTATTGTTTATTTGTTTTTTCTTCTACTCCGCACTATCAGTGCTGCGCTCTTTTAGGATTAAGATCCTTATACATAAGAAACTTTCCATAAACCAAATCATTCCTATCTTATTAAAATATAACGTTCTAAACTTTGTTATGCCCTTTCGACTCGGCGAGCTAACTTATTTATACTTCATGAAAAGGACAAGGAAAGTGTCAGTTCATCTGGCTCTTGCGAGTCTAGCCTATATCCGGGTTATAGATATATTGTACCTTTTCATTCTTTTTTGTGTATGTATATTTTTTGCAAAAAATGTGTCAGGAGATATTTTACATTACAGGGTAGCTGGAATTTTCTTCGGCAGCTTTGCTCTATTGGTAGCTTTAGTATTATTGTTCTGTAACGCGATTATTCGTAACCTACTAAATAAATTATTACATAGCTTAGGCAGAACGTTGCCTATCAAAAAATTGAGTGGTTTTATTACAAGAACACTTGACAACATTGATTCCTACCGAACGGAAGGAACTTTAATGGCTTCAAATTTATTAACGCTGTTTATATGGATATTAATATTTGGGTTTTATTACTCCTTGGCGTTATCTATCAAAACAGAACTGTCATTTTTTGATTTTTCGCTTGTTGTTCTACTAATTAATTTGACAGCCTTGCTACCAATACAAGGCGTGGCAGGAGTTGGAACATTCGAAGGAGCAGTGATACTTGGCATGACCAACTTTGGGATACCATTAACAACTGCGATACCTTTTAGTTTGTCTCTGCATATTCTATATATATGTTATTTTGTTACTTTCGGAATAATCGGGGTAATGATTGGAATCTTTGATTCAGAAACATGAACTTATATAAGATTAAGAGCCAAACAACGGATCTATGGCTGAGCCGTTGCTATGATAGGTTTAAAAATTTAAAAGATTCGCTTTATTGGTTTTATCAATCCTGATCGGTGGATATACTACAATTTTATCCCGCCTCTCGATTTTGAGATACGATGCGTTTAATGCGGGAGGTAGATCTGTGTTAGCTTTCGGGACGGGTTAGCTTTACCTGAAGCCTACTTAAACTAATGTACCTGAAGCCTGAAGACTTGTCGTCCAAGGCAATGGTGGAGAAATAAAAGAGAATATATCATGTTTCGGGATCGAAAGCGTATCTATTTTATATACTCTCCCGCCCTTATATGCTAGCCGGTATCACAATCATTTAAGAGCCCTTTATTTACAGAAAGTGATAATAAAAGAAAGAGAGATACAAACATGATATCGGCAAGCGAAGGTATTAAAAACGGAGTTATTTTTTTTAAGCGACTCATCTTAATTTTCATTTGCTGCGGTTTTGGGTAGTCCCTACAAAACAATGCAGGTGATTAAAAAAGTGTCTCTGAAAACATGAATAAAAAAGATTTTTGCTAAAAATTAAGATTGTTATAGACCAAAAGCAATATATTTTGTATGAGCATGGTTAAAACTCTATTCAAAGGAGCGCAACCATGCAAAATCCAGCAAATACAGCATTAACACTTTTTTGTTCTAGAAAAAGCTGCAAATATTATCAATCAACCGAGAACACAATTACTAAGGATGGTGTTTATACAACAAAATCCGATTCTGAGCCAAGACAAATGTTTTACTGTAATGGTGGCAAACATCGATTCTCGGAAACCGGACATTCCGATCTTTTTGGAAAGCATGGCAGTTTTAAAGAATATGAGCAGACGGCAAAGCTAAGCTCTTACGGCCTTGCCACTGATGCAATTGCTGATGTGCTTCAAAAAGATCGAAGGACCATTGAACAATGGCAAAAAGCTATTGGACAAAAAGGCCATCAATTTCACCGATTTCTCTGTTTTACTATTGGACTTACCATTTTATTCCTCCAGATGGATGAACTATGGTCTTACCTTAAAAATAAAAATCAACAATTATGGGTTTTTATCGCTCTTGAATCCACAACAAAATTCTGGATCGGTTTCGAGTTGGGTTCAAGAACAATCTACATGTTTCTGATACTAAGAATTCGTACAAAATAGATCAAATCAGGGTAACACTTTCTCCCCAGAAATGCAGGAGGAAGTGTAATGAGCAAGAAGCAATTTAGTCAAGAACAAAAACTTAAAATTTTAGAAAGCGCCGAGAAATTGGGAGTAAGGCCTGCCGCGGACATTGCAGGTATCCATTACACAACGGTATATGAATGGCGCAATCAGCTCAAAGCCAGGGGAAAGAAGGCATTTATTGAACATCAGACCGCTATCCCTGGACGAGGCATTAAACAGATTACCCCCGGGCAAGAGCAGGCGGTGCTCAAAATCTGGCGGGACAACGCCGGCTTTGGTCCGGGCCAAGTCCGCAATCAGCTTCGCCGTCAGGGCATTACGATTTCCATCCGCACTGTGCGAAGGATCATGCAGGCCAACGGCTATCAGGTTCCCGGCAAAAAGAAACACAATCAGTCTTGCCAGCGTTTTGAAGCCACCCGTCCGCTGGCATTGGCTCAGATGGACATTTTGGAATTTTTCATTAACAAGCTCAAAATTTACCTGATTTTGCTTTTGGATGATCATTCCCGTTTTATTCTTGGCTTCAGGTTGCTTGAGTCTACTTCAGTTGATGCCGTAATCGAGGTCGTTGCCCAGGCCGTGGATCGTTATGGTAAAATGGAGGAAATTCTTACGGACCGTGGTTTTGTGTTTTACTCATGGCGCGGGATCAACCGTTTCGAAAAGTTTTTACAGATACAGCGTATCGACCATACCCATGCCCGACCTCATCATCCACAGACCCTGGGCAAGGTTGAGGCCTGCAACCGTCGAATTAAACAGGAACTGATTGATCAGCATCACTTTTCCAATTTCCATGAAGCCGAAACCGCGATCGGCAACTGGGTTGAGCATTACAATTATCAGCGCACCCACCAGGGGATCGGCGGCCTTTTAGTACCGGCAGAACGTTTTCACGGCCAGGCGGATCAGGTGCTGTCGGCCATTGAAAAAGGCATCGACATAACAGATTGTCATGGTTATACTTTCTCTGGTATTGAACGAAGCATTATGAACCTGGTGCTGGAGCCGGATGGAAAAATAACGATGTACATCCTGGGCCGGCCGATTATATTGACAGGAGGTGCCGATGTCACAACCGCTGAGCCCCGATGAAGTCGCTTTAGTGATCCAGGGCCGCAAGATTCTCAAGGCCAAGGATTTTGACCGGAACACGGATATCAAGACGCTGTGTGAGGCAGCGGGAATATCACGCAAGACCGGCTATCAACGAGCCCAAAAGCTTATGGAGCCCGCTGTATCCGAGGAGCAATCAATTTACGCCGAGATCGAACAACTGCGGGCCGAACATGAAGCGCTTAAAAGACGTTTTGACGATGTGCGTTTTGAGAACGAAGGGCGAAAGATTGCATGGGAAATTCATGAGGTTGATAAACTGCTGGCTGAAAAAAAAAGCACTACGGCCAAGCGCAAAAGAAAAAGGCGGTAGATTTTTTTCGGAGCGAAAAACGCCATGTTCGAGAAAGCGCCTGGGTATTGTCTGTTTCCATAAGTACCTTGAGTGGCTGGAACCAGGGGTTTGATGAGAAAATGAATCCGCTGATCGCGCCAGAGAACAGGGGAAAAGCAAGCAAGGTCACAATAAAAATTGTAAAGCGCATTGTTGATAAGGCCAAGGCAATGAAAGACCAGAGAAAAACAATCTGGATAAAGCAGTTTACCAAAGCACTGATAGAGGAAGATAAGATTGTCCTTAGTTCCAAGACGGTTAATGAAATCCTGATTGCAAATGATCTTGCCAGCGCCAGGACACGCAACAAGCGCCCGAAGTTTTACCTGAGTCTGCGTCAAAGGATCCCCAACGGTCTTTTAAGTATAGACGGCAGTGAGTTTACCGTCTGGATCGGAGATACCTTTTTTAAGCTCAATGTGGAGCTTGCAGTGGATGTAGGAACTTTTGTACATACGGCATTTAGTATTGCCGATACGGAAACAACGCCAATTTGAGCGAAGATGCCAGGGTATATATCAAAAATCAGGGTATCGAGCTGGTACCGGTCGGCCCGGGCAATCCCAAAGGCAATGGGACGGACGAAGGAGCGTTTAGCCAGATGAAAAAAGCGCTGGGAAATATTTGCCTGAACATGTCATCGCCAAAAGCCTTGGCTAAAAGTTTTCTGGAGGCGCTGATATCCGTCTATATTAATATGCGTAACCGTCTTTGTTTGCATGAAAAAAAGGCAAATCCTACAGAACAGATGGCCATGCCGGTCTCTGAGGATCAGCGCAATCTTGAGCGTCAGCGGCTTAAAGATCATAAAAAGGCTAAATCTGTTTGCGAAAAAGATCAGATCAAGCTGGACCGACTCCATTGGGTTATTGGCCATTTTGGGCTTGATGTAGAGCCTGAAGCGCTGAAGTACGCTGAACGGACTATCAAAGCCTATGAACTGGAAACCATCGGTGAAACAGAGACGGCATTTTTAAAAGCAATCCGCAGGAAATCGGATCGGAAAAATATTTCCTACTTTTTTGGTATTCTTAAAAACATCCAGCAGCAACGTGATGATGATGCTAAAAGGCAATATTGCCGTGAGCGTTACAATTATCAGATGATGCTTGAAATGCAGCGACGAGAAAATGATCAGCAATATCCAGTCACAATCGATCCGGTCATAGCTATGCTGGAAAGGGCTGTGACTCAAAAAACTCGATTTGTTAAAGAGCTGGCGATCAGAAGGGCTCGAGAGTGGACCCAGGAGCTAATGAAAGGTTACAACTACCTTGGTGTACTTAAGAAAAAATTCTCTGATGCCTTGGGAAAGTTAAACCATTTGAGTCTGGAGCAAAAACAAAAAGTCTGGGAACTGATAGAACAGTTTCTGAATCCTAAAACCTCGGAGAAGAGTGTCACCCTCTTTTTGTAATTTTGTTCGAATTTTAATTGACCTATTACATCTACACTGCAAACCGTTTAGTAAAGGGCATTACAGAGTTGGGCAGATGGGGAAAAGATAATATACTAAAGGTTGCTACAGATAAATTAGCGGCTTACAAAAAAGCGCTCGAAAACATCATGTCTGACATTCCTTATGTTTACCTGCAAATTGTTAAGCGCCGAATAAAGCGTCGGCTTGTAACAGTTAAAAAATATTTTGTGAAAGGTACTGCAAAAGATTTTCCCGGAAAAAGCCAAAACACCTCATTTATTGAGAGACTGAACCTTACCCTAAGGCAACACATCTCCTATCTTCAGAGAAAAACCCTGGGGTATTGCAAGAACAAACTAAATTTTACTAATGTAATGTGGATTAACTTATTCAACTATAATTACATACAATTTCATAAGAGCTTACGACTACGAATTAACAATGAAAACGAGAAATTTATAAAAAAGTATCACCATAATACACCAGCGATGCAGATGGGACTTACAAATTTTCCACTAAACTGGAGATATCTCATTACAGTCCCAATACCTCGCAAGTAACTGATTTTTAGAACCTGCATTGTTTTGTAGGGACTACCCGGTTTTGCTCAATCAGATTGATTAAACCTGCCGGCAATTTTGGAGGAAACCCAACTCATTTTCATTTCATGACTAATTCAGACAAAATGTAACTATTGTCTAATTTAATAGTAACAATTTCTTCAATGGGAATAATTTCAAACCGATCAACCAGGCCTCTTTTCTTGATATCTTCCCACTCCGAAGGAGTAAAAGCAGTATAAACTGAATGCCCATTTTGGAAATGATAGTTGATCAATGTGGGAAAGTCATGGAAGTTGTCTATAGCTGGACTTGCGATACGTATTTGTCCTCGTTCAATCAAGCCTGAAAATATACTATAACGGTCAGTAAATAAAATTGAGTTTGCGGAAACAACTTTTGCAGCATCTTTTGTAGCACTATAATAATAATACCTCAAAATGCGGGCGCGAGGATAGTCGTACAAAAATGCTACAAGGCTTGACCAGACTATTGCTACAAAGAATACCGCCACGGCAGTACGAGGAAAAACGTAGCGATTGAGTTTTGCAAAGTTCTCGCGTGCCAACAGGAGAATAGTCAGCAGCAATGCCAATAGCAACGGCAGGGTAAGAAAAGGAAATTCCTGTTGGTCAATTTTTGTTTGTGTCGTCAAAAAAAGGATAGTAAACGCAAAAACAGTTATTAAACATAACCTGCCCCAGTTTAAATTTATGTTGCCGGACATCTCGCGCCAAGCATAGGCGGAAAGCATAGAGGTAAAAGGTAAAATTGGCACAAAATACCTGAGATTTAAACACAATCCGCCGTGCCAGCCATTATGATACGCATAAAAACCTATAAAAGCTACAGGAACAAGAAATAATATTGTGAGCTGTACAGACTCTTTGTCATTACGTATAATTTTCAGAAAAGGGAGCAGCAACACTACAAGGTAAGGGCAACTTTGCAGCAGCGATTTTTTCAGCCCATTTATATAGACCATTCCTCCTCCCTCGCTGCGCGACAAGGCTCCTTCTCTGATGTCAAGATCTCGCACACGAAGGTCAACAATCAGTTGGTAAGCTCCGTTCAAAGAGTTTCCGACCGTGCTTCGCACGTGAGGAATCATTGCAAGAACACCCAACAACAAAATTATCGTAATTATAGCTGCACGTTTGTAACGGCGCATGCTGGAGATCACTGGGTGTCGCGTTAATATCCATAAAACGATTATTGCAAGTATTCCCACTACGGCAAAAGGCAAAAATCCTTTTAGTTCCGATGCATCCATAGAGCGACCATAGGAAAAAGGTGAAAGGACACCGAATTTTGCGTAGTTCGTGGCGGTGAGAATGACCAAACCGGGAAGTGCTCCAATGCAGGTTGCAAGGGCAGGCAATGGACGGTACGGTTTTAGAAAAAGGAAAGGAATAATGAGACATGGAAGCACGAAGATGGAATCAAGACGGATTCCCATGGCAAATCCTGTGATAAAACCAGACGCCAGAGCAAGCAAAAATGTCGCTCGCCCTGTTTTTGCGTAGAACGAGCAAACAAAAAGATAAAAACTCACCATAAGGAAAAAAGTCGTTGTAGCGTGAGGCCATGCTGCTTGCGAATATTCCCACGAAAACGTTGCGAAAATAAGAATAAAGCATGAGTTTAAGGCCAGATTTCGATTTTGAAAGAGTTTTTTTGCAATGGCATAACAGAAAAAAACAATGCCCGCAAATGCGATAACATTGATAAAAAACAGACCGCGATATCCCCAGATACGGTAAAATGGGGTACTGAGTACGGGAAAAAGGTAAGGACATGAAGAAACAAGTCTCCCGTTGCGGGCGAATATGTTACGCATCTCCAGTTCCGGCGATGGATATTCCCGATAGCCATTCCATATCTCAAGTCCACCGGATTCCGAAAAGCTTTTCGTCATCATATGATATGTCATCTCATCATTGGAGAGGTAACCCGGGATGATTGTGAAAACGGAAATCAGGATATGGGCAAAGCCAATCAGAAAAAGCAATTTGGTCTTAAATTTTTCTGTCGATGTCATGGGCATGAGAATAACCTAAAACACAGCATGGCCAAACTTCACCATCTTAACGTGTACATTTAAAATTCCAGCACACATGGTATTAAATAACTATCAGGCGTTCTATTGACTGACCTGCTTTTCAAATCCGATATTATTTCTTCACGTTGTGTCTTCATATCAACACAACAACTTAATAGTCAAATATTATTCACTATGTAGACTTCTTCCTTTTCTAATAACAAGGGTAAGTGCGGAGTAAGTGCGGGACATCCATAAGTAAGTAAATAACTTATTCAGCGCGAAGGTGCGGGACGGGTGAACAGCTATGGAATTGCGTAATTCTGAGCGGTAAGATCGGCAATCCCGAAGGGTTTCAAAATTGAGCTATATTTTTTATCCTTCAAATCCACCCATTGGGTTGTAAACTTAACACATGAGGATATTTGATAACCCATTGAATTGCTATCTATTTTTATGATATTTTAATTCCCAGCTCAATTTGAAACGCTTACTTTAGGTTATACTATCAAGGCTGATGCCGGCTTGATATCCGACCAAGAAGCTAAAGAGATGGTGGACCTTGCAAACCGTCTCCGCCAAGAGGTTGAAGAATGGCTTCATGAAAACCATATGGATTTAATGGAAGAATAAAAACTTATAATCTGAAGAACGTAAGCCTGCACCAAAAAATAATTGACAACCAGAAAATATTACGTTATGAGTAATAAAACTACTCAACAAAGGAACAAGATTTGGATAATCTATTCACAGGGCTTATATCATCAAAAACCAGGATCAGGCTGCTTGTCCGTTTTTTCTTTAATCCTAAAACTAGATCATACCTGAGAGAACTTGCCAAGGAATTTGATGTTTCTACAAATTCGGTGAGAGAAGAACTCAACCAACTGACAAAAACCGATTTGCTCAAATCCAGGAAAAGCGGACGACAGGTCTTATACATGGCAAACCAGGAGCATCCTCTTTATCCGGAACTCAAATCAATGGTCAGCAAAGTAATGGGTATCGACCGGGTTATCGACAGTATTGCGACCCGGCTGGGCGAGTTAGAACGGGCTTACCTGATTGATGATTATGCAGAGGGTAAAGATACAGGAATAATAGACCTCTTGTTGATTGGTAATATTGATCAATATCATCTCAACGATCTGAGCAGAAAAACTGAACGATATATAAAAAGAAAGATACGCTCACTTGTCCTGAGCAGGAATGAGTTTGAAGCCCTTGTTCCGAAACTGGAAAAACGACCACGCGTCTTGATCTGGGAAGCGAACAAAAAACAGGCCTGACTGTTTGTCTTTATCGCAGATTCAAGCCGTAGATATTCATTATCAATCAATTATATCAAGAAGTTATATTGCCTTATCTATGTAACCGAAGGGGCGGAGCTGTGAGATTTTTGCATAACGCAGTAATCGGGCAAAAGGGGGCGTTTTGCAATAAAGGTCTCCCACCTTCCACTCCGAGTTCCACTCGAGAAACCAATAAACCAATGGATGTTCCCTAGTGCCAGCCGGTTTTAAACACTACTTCACCTAATCCAATGGGCTTCCGGCATGAATAAAATTAACAAGGTCTGTACTACAAAAAATATCTTGACTTTATGGTCTGGTCTGGTCCGACTATAAATTAGGAGGTGATGAACATGCTCATAACCAATATTTCAGAGACAAAGGCCCAGTTGTCAGCCCTTATTGAGAAGGTCATGGCCGGGCAAGAGGTAATCATTGGTAAAGCAGGAAAGCCTGTTGCAAAGCTTGTGCGATATGAACGAAGCGAGAAACCGCGCCGACCCGGCGCCCTGCGAGGAAAAATCAAAATAGGCGATAATTTTGACGAACTGCCGAGGGATATTGCCAAAGCATTTGGGATGGTGGATTAATGAGCCTCTTGCTTGATACACACGTTCTTTTATGGTGGCTTGATGATCACCCTGCACTTTCCAGGAAAGCAAAGGCTGCAATTGCCGATGGGAAAAATCTTGTTTTTATCAGCGCTGTAGTCATTTGGGAAATAAGGATCAAGCAGGCATTAGGAAAACTGGCAATTCCCCAACTCCCGTCCCTATTTTGAAGTTGACTTCTTCAAATATCTATGCTAAATGAAGGTATGTACAGCAGGTTGCTAAATATTCCGATTAATCATGACAAGAGCTTTTTCCTGTTCGGACCAAGAGGTACTGGAAAAACCACATGGATAAAAAGCAATTTTTCAGAAGCCCTGTACTTTGATCTCCTGGGATTTGATCTTTATAATGATCTTTTAGCTCGACCGGGTCGCCTGGAAAATTTAATTCCCCCAGGTTTTCAAAACTGGATCATTCTTGATGAGATCCAGAGGATTCCGGAACTGTTAAACGAGGTTCATCGGCTAATAGAAAACTTTCACTACAAATTCATACTCACAGGCTCCAGCGCAAGAACTCTCAGAAAAAAAGGTGTAAATTTGCTGGCTGGACGTGCCTTAACATACAGAATGTATCCCCTTACAGTAGTTGAATTGGGCGACAGCTTTTGCTTGAAAAAGTCATTAGCCTGGGGACATTTGCCCGCAATTCCTTCTGAAAAAAACCCCGACCTTTTTTTAAAAGCTTATGTTCAGACATATTTGCGCGAAGAAGTACTTCAGGAAGGCTTGACAAGGAATTTAGGCAGTTTTTCACGTTTTCTTGAAACAGCTTCTTTTTCACAGGGGTCAGTATTGAATATTTCTGAAATAGCTAGAGAATCCGGTATTGAAAGAATGCGTGTTAAAAACTACTTTTCAATACTTGAAGATCTTCTTCTCGCCTCCTTCCTTCCAGTCTTTACACGAAGGGCGAAGCGTAGAATGATATCCCATCCTAAATTTTATTATTTTGATGTAGGTATTTTTCGTACACTCCGTCCTATGGGTCCCCTTGATTCTCCTCAAGAAGCTGAAGTATCCGGCATCGAAACCCTTTGCTTTCAAGAATTATCTGCCGTCAATGACTATTATAATTATGAGTATGATCTGTATTACTGGCGAACAAGTAATGGTGTTGAAGTTGATTTCATACTCTATGGCCCAAAAGGTCTTCTTGCTTTTGAAATAAAACGTTCCGGCCGCATTTCAAAAAAAGATCTTAACGGGCTGAAGTCATTTGCAAATGACTATCCCGAAGCGAAGTTATACATGCTATATGGCGGTTCAAGACAGGAATATGCAGACAATATTTCCATACTGCCTGTAGAAAAAGCACTAAAAGAGCTCCCGACTATTCTGCAAAACAGTTGAACTGCATATTAATGGTGATAAAGACAGGGCATTAAACCAGATCAAAAAGAAAAGTATTTTTAATTCACATTTCAAGCTTTGACACTGGATTTGAACTATTGGGAAAAAACACCTCATCCTGTGAAAGGAAATAAACCTATGAAAAAGCTTCCTATAGGGATACAGACATTTCGAAAATTGATAGATGAAAATTATCTATATGTGGATAAGACAGAGCATATTCACAAATTAATTGTTCAGGGGAGTGTTTATTTTTTCTCCAGGCCAAGAAGATTCGGGAAAAGCCTTTTAATCTCCATATTGAATGAAATATTTGAAGGCAAGAAGAAGTTGTTTAAAGGTTTATGGATTTACAACGCTGATTACGCGTGGGAAAAGCATCCTGTTGTAAGGATTGATTTCAGCAAGTCAAAGGCACGAAACAGCGATGAACTGATAAACTATATTGTATACCAGCTTGATAAAACAGCGCAGCTTTACGGAATCAAGCTTGAGCAGACGCAATATGACATTAAGTTTGATGAACTTTTGACCAAGCTGAGCGAAATTAATAAAGTTGTTGTCCTTATTGACGAATATGACAAGCCAATAATTGACAATATTGAGAATAAGGAACTGGCAGTTGAGCTTCGAGAAATATTAAAAGGTTTTTATACCATTATAAAAGCGTGTGATGAATATATCAGGTTTGTGCTTTTAACAGGGGTAAGCAAGTTTTCCAAAGCGGGAGTTTTCAGCGGGTTGAACAACCTGGAAGATATTTCCATGGATACAAGATATTCATCGCTTCTCGGAATAACAAAAGAGGAGATGGAGCACAGTTTCAAAGAATATATAAATCAGTTCGCGAAATCAGAAGAGATAAGCAAATCCGACCTGATTAAAAAGATAACATACTGGTACAATGGTTTTTGTTTCAGCGGAAGTTGCGAAAAGGTGTTTAACCCCTTTTCACTGCTTCTTTTGTTTAAAAAACTTGATTTTGGAAACTACTGGTTTGAAAGCGCTACACCAGGTTTTCTGATAAAGCTGATGAAGGAAAAAGACTTTGACATAACGAGGTTGAAAGAAATGGAGGTGAGGGAGGAATCGTTCGGCACCTATGAACTTGAAAATCTCGCTGTGCTTCCTCTTCTGTTTCAGACCGGCTATCTCACGATTAAAGAATATGACAAAGATTTTATGACCTACATTCTGGGGTATCCAAATTTTGAGGTTGAAAACAGCTTTCAGTATTCTCTTTTGAGCAATTACAGCGGCATACACGTGGACGGCTATCTGATAGATTTGATACGAACGCTCAGAAACGACGATTTTGAAACATTTTTTGACACCCTGCGAATCTTTTTTGCCGATATCCCCTATGATCTTCACATAAAAAAAGAAAAATATTATCAAACAATATTTTATCTGATTTTTTCTCTAATCGGGTTAAAAGTGGAAGCGGAAGTAAAAACAAACAAGGGCAGGATAGATGCTGTCATTATCGATAAAGAGATCTATATTTTCGAATTCAAATTTAATGGTGATAAAGACCGTGCATTAAACCAGATCAAAGAGAAAAAATATTTTGAAAAATATCAGGGCAAAGGAAAAAAGATTTATCTTTTCGGCGTTGAGTTCATAGACAGAAATGTGGGGGAATGGGTGGTTGAAAAGACTTTTTAATTCACAATTCAAGCTTTGACACTGGATTTTCTTAGGTGCTCAGAAAGCAGTCATTACACTCGACCCCCTATTGCTACGCGTTTTTTTCGTTCTTGACAAGTTGTCAAGAACTGTGTGATTTTTGAATAAATGTACAATACGAAGGAGTGCTCATATGCAAACACTTACGATAGGAGAACTGAAAACCAGTTTTTCGGAGGTTTTGAAAAAAATAAGAAGCGGTCAGAAAATTGTTATAAGTTACGGCAAAAAACGGGAAAAAATCGCTGTAATTGTCCCTTATTCAGCCTATGCCTCTATACCGGAAAGGAGTCTTGGCTTACTTAAGGACCGGGCTGAATGCATAATCCATGACGACTTTGAGATTAGTGAGAAAGAAATGCTGGCCTCATGAACTTATTGCTGGATACCCATGTATTTTTGTGGTCGCTTTTTACCCCCGACAAGTTGAGCAAGGCAGTAGTCCGTAAGATAAAGTCTCCGAACAATGACCCCGGTATCAAAGGATCGCGATTTCAAAGCGTATCGTAAATTTGGGCTTAGAACTTTTTGGTGAGAATTGAAATGTATCAAAAACTAATAAACTAACAACGTCCCGGAGGCCGCAACCTATAAACTAATGAGCGTCCCGGAGGCATAAATAAATGGGTATCCCCACGCTATGTTTTTTTTGGAAACGATCCATTTTAAACAGGAGACGATACTATGCAATCATATGAAGTAAAAATAAAAGTACCTCATGAAGTGGTATTAAATCTGCATAAATCACCTGGTGAGGCTGCCGAAGATATCAGACGACAGGCCGCTATCCGTTATTATAAAAAACGAGCACTCTCATTGGGAAAAGCAGCAGATCTGGCGGGGATGAGCAGGTTTGAGTTCATTGATTATTTACGCTTTAATGATGAAGCTGTTTTTCAATACACGGATGAAGAACTTGAAGAAATCAAAAGAGACGCGGCAGAGATAGAGAAAATTATCACATGAGCAATATTGTCATATCCAATGCTACGCCAATTATATCCCTTTGTTCAGTTGGGTACGAGTTTGTTCTGAAGGAACTCTTTCACCACATACTTATACCGAAAGCTGTTGATATGGAATTGAGATCACTTGACAAACCGGGATCACGTTTTAGCGATTTAAAATGGGTTGAAGTTGTTTCAGTTCAGAATGAAGAAGTCATTGTTTTCCTCAGAAAAGATATTGATAAAGGTGAAGCGGAAACAATTGCATTGGCAAAACAGATGAATGCAGACGTCGTCATCATAGACGAAAATGCTGGTTATCAAATAGCCAGGCATTTTGGTTTGCCTGTGGTTAGAACACTTTCCATATTAAAAGTAGCAAAAGATAAAAAAATCATAAACAAAATACGGCCAATTGTTGAACAAATGGTTCAAAGAGGTCGGTGGTATTCAAAAAATGTTATTGACAAATTTTTAGGTGACGTTGGTGAGTGAGAAGGAACATCCCAATCACAGTAGTGTCAAGTTTTCGCCGCGGATTTGGTGTTTACCCTTTCATCACAAAAAAATAATCCTGCTTACCTGCTTCTGGAGGGCTTATCCTGAAGCTTCCCATAAAAAAATATAAAATTAATGCGCTAATCAAGACGCGGCCCCAATTAAACCAGACGCGGCCCCAATTAAACCTTGACCGCAACGCCTTGACATTAAACATTATGTTTGTTGAACATTATGTGTGACACGCATATTAATTTTGTCGAGCTGAGGGCATCACATGAGATTGCATTTCATGAACAGAACACGGGAACTTGCCAAACTCACAAGAGTATTAGGTTCTCCCGGTCCCTCATTGGTTGTAATTTATGGCCGACGACGATGTGGTAAATCAACCTTGCATTAAGCCAGATCAAAGAGAAAAAATATTTTGAAAAATATCAGAGTGAAGGAAAAAAGATTTATCTTTTCGGCGTTGAGTTCATAGACAAGAATGTGGGGGAATGGGTGGTTGAAAAGACTTTTTAATTCACAATTCAAGCTTTGACACTGGATTAAATGATTAAAAATTTACGGAAAATTTTTTTACTTATTACCTCCCAGGAAAGGAGGCAGGCGTATTGGTTGCTCCTGGCAATCCTGATTATGGGGTTACTTGAAACTACCGGCATAGCCTCCATCATGCCATTTATGGCTGTACTCGCCAATCCCGAAATCATAGAAACAAATAAATTTTTATATCAGATTTACACTATTACTGGATTGACAAGTCATAACCAATTCCTCTTTTTCTTAGGTGTCGGTGTTCTCTTGGTACTTCTGGTCAGTAACAGTTTTTCTGCCTTTACCACTTGGCTTTTGCTTCGTTTTGTCTATTTCCGTGGTCATGCCCTTTCGAGTAGACTTTTCGGCAAATATTTGAACGCACCTTATTCTTTTTTTCTGAACCAAAATTCTTCAGAACTTGTAAAAAATATCATAACTGAGAATCATCGAGTTGTGGTTGGGGTTTTGACTCCTGCTATGCAAATTATATCGCGAACAGTTATTGCCCTATGTATATTCGCGCTATTAATTGCCATGGATCCGTTGTTGGCAATAATTGTATTTATGGTCTGCGGGGGACTCTATGGCACTGTTTTTAAATTGTCCAAGAAAAAATTAGCTGTACGCGGCAAGATATCAACCGAGGCTCAAGGGCAACGGTTTAAGTTGGCTGGCGAGGCTTTTGGGGGAATAAAAGAGCTGAAACTTCTGGGCAGAGAGGGTGATTATCTTAAACGTTATTTGCAACCGTCTTTCGATTTTGCAGCCTGTGAATCGACAAGCCAAGCGATAACTATTTTGCCAAAATATGCCTTGGAAACCATCGTCTTTGGCGGTATGTTACTTATAATGCTTTACCAGATAGCAATTAAAAAAGATATTGCCCAAGTTCTTCCTATGCTGGTGCTGTATGCCTTTGCTGGATATCGCCTGATGCCGGGGTTGAACCAGATCTTTCAAGGTATCTCTCAAATGCGTTATCATTCTGCTGCACTAGATATAATACACAGACATTTCCAGATTGGGTCTGATGACCAGGAGTCTTCCCAGGTGGATATACCGATAGTTGGTTCATTGCCATTCAATGAAGGTATTGAACTTAAGGATGTAATATTTTCGTATCCAAAATCCGATTCAACTGTCATTGATAATCTTAGCCTGTTTATCAAGGCTAATACTACAGTTGCTTTTGTCGGTAAAACCGGTTCCGGCAAGACAACTTTAATTGATATTATTCTTGGCCTTTTGCCGATAGACTCTGGAGAGATGGCCATCGATGGCGTTTTGATTGAAAGGACTAATTTAGGGTCTTGGCAGAAAAATATAGGTTATGTTCCGCAACAAATTTATTTGGCTGACGACACGGTTGCCAGGAATATTGCCTTTGGTGTTCCTGATGAGGAAATTGACCACCAGGCAGTTATCCATGCAGCTAAAATCGCTAACATCCATGAGTTTGTGTCAAAGGATTTGTCCCAGGGGTATGATACTGATTTGGGCGAACGAGGTGTAAGGTTAAGTGGTGGGCAGCGTCAGAGGATCGGTATTGCCAGAGCCTTATATCACGATCCGAAAGTTCTTATCCTGGACGAGGCGACTAGTGCCCTTGATGGTTCGACAGAAAACGTCATTATGGATGCCATTCACAAACTTGCCCACAAAAAGACTATTATCCTGGTCGCTCACCGTCTAACAACCGTAAAACAATGCGATTTAATCCATGTTTTAAATCGAGGGTACGTTACAGATACTGGGATTTATGAAGAATTGATGTCCTCATGTGCAGAGTTCCGTGAGATGGCAAAGTCAACCAAGTCTGAACCAAAAAATGGGTTTAAAACAGATAAGGAGTCTGAAATTGTTTGATGGTAAATCAATTTTAATTACGGGTGGGACAGGATCTTTTGGTAAACAGTACACTAAAACGATACTGAAAAAAAATTGCCCGAAACGGCTGGTTATTTACTCCAGAGACGAGTTGAAGCAGTTTGAGATGCAGCAAGAGTTTAATGCCCCGGCAATGCGTTATTTTATCGGGGATGTCCGTGATTTACCAAGGTTGACCCAGGCGATGCAAGGGATAGATTATGTCATTCATGCCGCTGCCCTAAAACAGGTGCCAGCCGCCGAATATAACCCGATGGAATGCATCAAAACAAATATCCATGGGGCGGAGAATGTTATCCAGGCATCGTTGGCAAATAATGTTCAGAAAGTTATCGCTCTCTCAACTGACAAGGCCGCAAATCCCATTAATCTCTACGGCGCAACAAAACTTGCATCCGATAAGCTTTTTGTCGCCGCCAATAACGTGGCCGGCGGCCACCCCACTCGTTTTGCAGCCGTTCGCTATGGTAATGTCGTCGGTTCTCGTGGATCTGTTGTACCGTTTTTTAAAAAACTTGTTGCGGACAGTGCCGAAAGTCTGCCAATTACCCACCCTGACATGACCCGGTTTTGGATTACCCTTCAGCAGGGGGTGGATTTTGTCTTGAAGAACTTTGAAAGGATGCAAGGAGGGGAAATTTTCGTACCGAAGATTCCTTCCATGCGCATAACCGATCTTGCCAAATCAATTGCCTCTGATCTACCAATACACACCATAGGCATCAGACCGGGTGAAAAACTGCACGAAATTATGTGCCCAGCTGATGATTCTCACCTTACCCTTGAATTTGATGATCATTACGTGATCACACCAAGTATAACTTTTACACATAAACTAGATTTCAAAACCAACGGTATAGGTGAACAAGGGAGCCCTGTTGAACAAGGCTTTGAATATAATTCCGGATCTAATCCGCATTTTCTGACTATTGACGAGTTAAGATTGATGAACTGATTATGAAAACTATCCCCTACGGTCATCAAAACATAAACAAGGATGATATCCAGGCAGTAGTTGATGTTCTGAAGTCTGATTTCATAACTCAGGGACCGGTTGGACCCGCATTTGAAACAGCGGTGGCCAGCTACTGTGGCGCGCAGCATGCGGTAGCGGTCAATAGTGCCACCAGCGCACTTCACATCGCATGCCTGGCCTTAGGCGTTGGCAAAGGCGATGTTGTCTGGACGACACCGATTACCTTTGTGGCGAGTGCCAATTGCGCATTGTATTGCGGTGCACAGGTCGATTTCGTGGACATTGATTCGCGCATATACAATTTGAGTGTGGAGCGACTGGCAGAAAAGCTGGCTCACGCAGAAAATACTGGAAAGCTACCGAAGGTCGTGATTCCTGTGCATCTGTGCGGGCAGCCCTGCGACATGGCCGGTATTCATGCGCTTAGTCAGCGATACGGCTTCAAGATCATTGAAGATGCCTCACACGCCATTGGCGGCAAATATCGCGGCGAACCGATCGGCAACTGCCGTTACAGCGACATCTCCGTATTCAGCTTTCATCCGGTCAAGATAATCACGACGGGAGAAGGCGGTATGGCATTGGTCAACGATACGCAATTGGCCAAGCGATTGCGGCTGCTCCGAAGTCATGGCATCACCAGCGATGCGGCAGATATGCACCCCCGGATACCGGAAGAAATTTGGAACTACCAGCAAATAGGCTTGGGTTTTAACTACCGCATGACCGATATACTTGCTACATTAGGTTTGAGTCAAATGCAGCGACTGGACGAATTCGTTGCTAAGAGGCATATAATTGCAAAGCGATATGACCAGATGTTATCCAGCCTGCCAGTGGTTACGCCATGTCAACACGCGGATGGCTATTCCGGCTTTCATCTCTACGTTATTCGTTTGAAGCTTGGTGAAATCAACAAAACGCATCGCCAAGTATATGAAGCTCTGCGTGTAGCGGGCATTCTCGTTAATTTGCACTACATTCCTGTGTACCGGCAGCCGTATTATGCAAACTTGGGTTTCGAGACAGGATATTGCCCGGAAGCTGAACAGTATTATGCCGAAGCGATCAGCATACCGATATACCCAGGGCTGACTGAAGCGCAGCAGGATCAGGTGGTGGCTGCTTTAAGAGAGGCAACAAGCCTATGAAAATCGCTGTCATTCCCGCTCGCGGCGGAAGCAAACGTATCCCGCGCAAGAACATCAAGCCCTTCTGCGGCAAGCCGATGATTACGCATGCCATACGCATAGCTCAGAGTAGCGGCTTGTTTGATCATATCGTGGTTTCGACAGACGATGGAGAAATTGCCCGAATTGCAGTAGAAAGCGGCGCAGAGGTTCCATTTGTTCGACCGGTAGAGCTGGCAGACGATCACACGCCTACAGTTCCCGTGATCTCTCATGCTATTAGCGAATGCCAAGCGCTGGGTTGGCGGATAGATCAGGTGTGTTGCATCTATCCTGCTGTGCCATTTATGCACGGATCTGATCTTGTGATCGCGTTGCGCATGCTGGAGACTATTTACGAGGGTTATGTGTTTCCCGTTGCCGCCTTCCCCTCAGCTATCCAGCGTGCGCTACGTCAATTGCCGAATGGTTTAATGGAGCCATTTTATAGCCAGTATGCCACGGTTCGGACTCAGGATCTCGAGCCGGCCTTTTACGATGCCGGCCAATTTTATTGGGGTCTGGCACAAACATGGATGGGGGGGAAGATCATTCATAATTATGGTGCTGGTTTGGTAATTCCCAGTTGGCGTGTGGTTGACATTGATACTGTCGAGGATTGGCAACGAGCAGAATTGATGCTTGCGGTATTTAATAACGCGAATTGCTCTGCCTGAATAGGTTATAAGATAATAATTGTCGGAGATGAATATGGTTGAAAAATTCAAAACACCCCAAGAGGAATTTTGGGCGGGCGAGTTTGGTACTGACTACATTGGTCGGAACAACAGCGCGCAACTCCTGGCATCCAACCTGAATCTTTTCTCGAAAGCGCTCAAACAAGCTGGCCGGGTTACATCCTGCCTTGAGTTCGGGGCGAATATAGGGATGAACCTGAAGGCGCTTCAACTTCTTTACCCTAGTATTCATCTGAAGGCGGTTGAAATCAACCACGATGCCGCAAAGCAACTCACAAACTTGGTTGGGGAGAGCAATGTATTTGAAGGCTCAATTTTCGAATATCCGATAGTCGAGAAAGTGGATCTCTCATTGATAAAAGGTGTTCTGATCCATATCAATCCGGACATGCTGGCCACTGTTTACGAAAAATTATATCAGGCGTCAAACCGGTTAATTTTAGTGTGTGAATATTACAATCCGTCACCCACATCCATTCCTTATCGGGGGCATGCGGACCGTTTGTTCAAAAGGGATTTTGCGGGTGAAATGCTGGAAAAGTATCCTGACCTAAAGCTGGTTAATTACGGTTTTTCCTATCGCCGTGACCCAGCTTTTCCTCAGGATGATATTACCTGGTTTCTGATGCAAAAAGCGTAGCGAGAGTAATTGAATAATGAAGATTACGTTCCGTGTAGATGCCAGCATCCAAATCGGCACAGGCCATGTCATGCGCTGTCTCACCCTTGCGGACGAGTTGCTCGGACGCGGCGCGGAGGCAGTCTTTGTCTGCCGTGAATTTGACGGAAACCTTTGCTGCTACATTGAAGAAAAAGGCTATGTTGTCCTCCGTCTTCCTGTATCTAATGAGCAAGAACATAATATTGAAGGGAATTTAAAACATGCGGCGTGGCTTGGTGTTGACTGGCAAACCGATGCAAGGCAGGTCGAAGAGATCATCAAAGGCATTGAGCCCCTCCCTGACTGGCTTGTGGTAGATCACTATGCCCTTGATGAAAGATGGGAAGGATATTTGCGGCCTTATTGCAAGAAGATCATGGTGATAGATGATCTGGCCGACCGACCCCATGACTGCGATCTCCTGCTGGATCAAAATTTTTACGAGAACCTTGAAGGCCGGTATGACGGTCTGGTTCCAGCATGGTGCAAAAAATTGCTTGGGTCAAAGTATGCCCTTTTGCGGCCGGAATTCAGGGAAGCGCGGAAAAACTTAAGAAAGCGCGATGGACAGGTAAGAAGAATAATGATCTTCTTTGGGGGAAGCGATCCGACCAATGAAACCACAAAAGCGCTGGAAGCGATACGCATGTTAAACAGGCCGGATATCGCGGTGGATGTGGTGGTGGGGGCTTTAAACCCGCATCGCCAGGGCATTGAACGGATTGCCTCTGATCTGCCCGATTGTACCTGCCATTTTAAAGTGGAAGACATGGCTGCGTTTATGGCCAAGGCCGATCTTGCCGTAGGCGCGGGGGGAACTACTGTATGGGAACGATGCGCCCTGGGCCTTCCCATTCTGGTAACTACCGTTGCAGAGAATCAGGAAAAGACTGTTTCTGATATGGCTGAATCCGGTTATTTGTTGTTCCTTGGCCGATCCGAAGCAGTTTCTGTTGATTCTCTTTATCATGCGCTTGAAATTGCCATTCAATCTCCATGGCTTTTAATTTCATTTGCCAGAAAAACGCAGTCTCTTGTGGATGGCAAGGGTGTAAAGCGAATAGCCCAAGAGATGCTGCCGATCGAGATTACCTTGCGCATGGCAACCATGGACGATTGCGAAGCCATCTTTAGGTGGCGCAACGCTGAAGAGACACGGAAGTATTTCTTTGATCATGGTCTGATTAAATGGGAGGATCATTGTCGCTGGTTTGAAGATACTATTAGAAATCCAGGCAGAGTTCTTTTGATAGGAGAGTTGCATGGCCAGGAAGTCGGCGTTTTGAGATATGACCATGTTGGTGAAGCTGCTGCTGTTTCGGTATATTTGCTTCCAGGAACACACGGACAAGGGCTGGGTCCTCAATTACTGATGGCTGGGACGGATTGGGTTAAACAGAATTTTTCTGATGTGAAAAGAATTCGGGCAGAGGTTCTATTCTCAAACTTTTCTTCAAAAAAGGCGTTTGAGAAAGCTGGATACAAAGAAAATTTTTCCGTTTATGAACTGTGTTTGGTATAGGCAAATAAAGGATTCAAAGCTTTCACTGGGTGGGGTTATGGTTTGTATTATAGCATCTAACAAAAAATGGTATGCAGGATTTCCTGAGTCATTAAGTGCGCACACCGGTCATCAGTTTGTTTATATTGAGAGAAAAGAAGAGTTGTCTGTTAAGTTCCTTGAAAGAATAAAACCACGCTATGTGTTTCTTCCTCATTGGTCATACCTCGTGCCTGAAAATGTGTACGAAAATTATGAATGCATTATATTTCACATGACAGATGTTCCTTTCGGGCGCGGTGGCAGTCCATTGCAGAATCTGATTTCAAGAGGAATTTATGAGACGAAGATCTCCGCTTTGCGGTGTGTAAAGGAATTAGATGCGGGGCCGGTATATTTAAAGAGACCGTTAAGCCTTTATGGATCGGCGGAAGAGATTTATTTGCGGGCATCTGAAATTATCGAAGAGATGATTTGTCAGATTATTCAGGAACAGCTTGTGCCTGTTGAGCAGAAAGGTGAAATAACCTGTTTTTCAAGGCGAAAGCCTGAACAAAGCGATATTGCTGAGTTAATCAGCTTGAAGCAGGTTTTTGATTATATTAGAATGCTTGACGCAAATGGATATCCGCGCGCTTTTTTGGAAACGGAACATTTTCGTTTTGAGTTTGAACGCGCTGCTCTTAAAGGAGGTCAGGTGATTGCAGATGTCAAGATTACTGAGAAAGAAAATGAATAAGCAAATATTGATTGTTGCCGCCCACCCTGATGACGAAGTCTTAGGTTGCGGGGGAACCATTGCCCGCCACGTAAAAGAGGGGAACTCTACGCATGTTCTTTTTCTTGGTGATGGTGTTAGCTCTCGCGGGGATTCTGACCCCAATTTGGTAAATGCGCGAAAGAAAAGCGCTGTCAAAGCATGTGAAGTATTAGGGGCTGCCGTTGTGGGTTTTGAGAAATTCCCTGATAACATGTTTGACACTGTTTCGCTGTTAGATATTGTTGGCGTTGTTGAATCGGCAAAAAAAGAGATTAATCCGCAAATTATCTATACCCATCATGGTGGCGATCTGAATATTGACCATAGAATAACCTGTCAGGCGGTTCTAACTGCATTTCGACCTCAACCTGATGAGGATTTTTTTGAAATCAGGGCATTTGAGACAAACAGCTCAACAGAATGGTCTGCATACGCCATTATGCCGCCATTTATTCCTGATACTTTTGTGGATATTACCCAATATCTTGACAAGCTATTAAATGCGTATTCTTGCTATGCAGATGAAATGCGAGATGAACCCCATGCAAGGTCTCTTGAGGCATTAAAAATTGCGGCGCTCCGAAGAGGAAGGGAAGCAGGTCTCCAGGCTGCTGAGGCATTTATGACGCTAAGACGCATATTCAGATAAAGAAAAAAGGAGCATGAGCAATCTCAAATGAGTGAAAAAGACATTAACATTGCCGGTCGAAAAATTGGCCCCGGCCATTCCCCCTTCATCATAGCCGAGATGTCCGGCAACCATAATACCTTTGTAAAAGTCGGGTTCAGCGAATCTGTCATTTCGACCGTGGGGATAAATCTAATGCATTTAGATTCTATGGGGAGAAGAAAATAGAATTTTGGATATACAAAACATAAGAAAGCTTGTTTCTCAAGGGAAGTATGAGTTTTCGAAACATGCAGAAAGGGAACGGGAGCTTGACATGATTTATGTCTGGGAGTTGGAGGATGCTCTGAGCGACTGTGAAATTATTGAGAATTATCCTGATGACTCCCGAGGCGCAAGCTGTCTGGTTCTTGGATTTTGCGAGGCAAAACCTGTTCATGCCGTATGCACTATAAAAACTGATCCCGAAGAATTGTTGCTCATTACTGTTTATGACCCGTCTAAGCGGCCTGAAAAGTGGACAGAACATTACAGAAAGAGGAGGTGATTTTGCATGACCAGAGTCTACCATAAATGCCATTTTTGTGGAGGAGAGGTCGTAGAAAAAAAGATAACGATAGACTACCGTTGGGGAGAAGAACTGATTGCTCTGATCGAGAATGTTCCAACCGGTGTTTGCCAGATTTGTGGAGAGCAATACCTTAAGGCAGAAATCGTAAAGGAAATGGAGAGACTGGCCCGGTCACCGGAAAATTCCAAAAGGCTGATTCAGGTTCCACTGCATGAGCTGGCAATTGCGTAAAATCACACCAGAACAATCTGGAATCGGGCTCTCCATGGTCCAGATATGGATTGCATGGGCAGAGAATTACACAAAGATGTAACACTGATGTAACGTTAAGGCGGGCGCTTTGCTCAAAATGACAGAGGGGCACTGATAGCAGCTTAAGTTAATAACATTGGGATAAAACTGAACAATACGCAAATGAAATCAATTGCAATAAATAATTGCAAAATCGGCCATGGCCATCCACCCTTCATCATAGCCGAGATGTCCGGCAACCATAATCAGTCGCTTGACCGGGCACTGGCGATTGTTGAGGCTGCGGCCAAAGCGGGGGCGCATGCCGTAAAGCTCCAGACCTATACAGCCGACACCATGACTCTTGATATTGCTGAAAGGGAATTCTTTATCAATGATCCGGACAGCCTGTGGAAGGGCAAATCCCTTTATGATCTCTATAAAGAAGCATACACCCCGTGGGAGTGGCACAAGCCGATTTTTGATCGGTGTAAAGAACTGGGCATAATCGGTTTTAGTACACCATTTGATGCAACGGCTGTTGATTTTCTTGAAGAACTCGATGTTCCCTGCTACAAAATTGCTTCATTCGAAAACATCGATATCCCCCTGATAAAAAAAGTCGCTGCAACCGGCAAACCTATGCTTATGTCCACTGGGATGGCGACAATAGCGGAGCTTGATGAGGCAGTTAGAACATCTCGGGAAGCCGGTTGTAGTGATTTAATCCTTCTCAAGTGCACAAGCACTTATCCTGCTTCCCCCGAATATTCCAATCTGCGGACAATACCACATATGCGTGATCTGTTCGATTGTGAAGTGGGACTCTCTGACCACACCATGGGCATCGGCACAGCAATTGCTTCAGTGGCGATAGGGGCATCTGTAATCGAGAAGCACTTTACCTTGTGTCGAGATGATGGGGGGGTAGATTCATCTTTTTCGATGGAACCAGATGAAATGCGTACCTTAGTTGTTGAAACCGAAAGGGCCTGGCAGTCATTAGGTAAAGTAAAATATGGTCCGACGGAAAAAGAAACAGCCTCTCTTGTTTTCAGACGTTCAATTTATGTTGTTGAAGATATGAGAAAAGGAGAGGTGTGTACTAAGAAGAATCTCAGGATAATTAGACCAGGCTATGGTCTTCAACCTAAACACTATGAAACCATTCTTGGAAAGAAAATCAATAAATCGGCAAAAAAAGGGACCGCGCTTTTATGGGATATGATTGAGGGAAGTAATTGTTGACATTAGATAAAGCTATTGTTGATCAAAGTGATTTGCATAAATTATGTCGCGACAGATCACTGAAAACAAAAGAATTATTTAAACCTAATTCTTTTTACGGAATTGATTATATTATTAAAAAATATTCTGCCATACCGCCTAATAAGGCATTGAAAATAATTTTTCCACATGGCGTGAGTCTCTCCAATAATTTTGTATGGAAAGAAGAAAAAAACGCCATCATTCCCTGTGTTTATTCTTATTCGCCCCATCGATACAAAATATATGAAAATGAAACAAACAAAGTAGTACTTCCTGCTGCCTCACCTTTTGTTTATTTGGCTGAATTGTTAAATCAACAACCAAACCCTGAACGTGAAGGAACAATTTTTTTTCCGGCCCATTCAACACATCATGTTACATCAATAATGAATTTTGAGAAGCTTGCTGATGACCTTGAGCAGTTTGATGATAAATATAAACCTATTTCTGTTTGTATCTACTGGAGAGATTTTAATTTAGGCCGGCATAAAATTTTTGAAGAAAAAGGATTTAGGATTGTTTCTGCTGGACATATGTTTGATCCATGTTTCCTTTTTAGGCTTTATCATCTTTGTTCAACACATAAATATTCAATAAGCAACGAACTAGGCTCACATCTTTTTTATTCAGTTAAATCCGGTTGCTCATTTTTCTTCATGAATTACAAGCAAATGGTTAGAAAGGCCACAGGAAGTATATTAGAAAGAGATGTGGCAACTCCAGATCAGACAACAGTTAACAATCTGCTTAGATTATTTTCGAAACCAACGGAAAAACCAACTAATGAACAATTACATATAGTTGATGATTTTTTAGGTGTGAAAAATTTCAAAACACCTGATGAATTACGAAAAGAATTAGAGTTTGCTGATAGATTGGACAAGTTTGGTTTTTCACGACACCCTGAAAGTAAGAAGATGTATTACAGGATGCCTAATCTTATCCCAAGAAGACTTCTCCGAGCAATTAAACGCAAACTTATGAACGGAAACAAGTAATAATGCTCAACACTTTATAGAAAAAAATGGACCTTAACGACAATATTTTAATCACTGGTGGCGCAGGATATATTGGTAGCCATACCAATAAAGAATTATCTCAAAAAGGTCTGAACACTATTATTATCGATAATCTTGTCTATGGGCACCCCGAGTTTGTCAAATGGGGAAAATTTATTGAAGGTGATCTGAACGATCCAGATTTTATTCGTTCAGTCTTCGCATCCTTTTCAATTAAAGCAGTCATTCATTTTGCCGCTTTTGCGTATGTGGGTGAGTCGGTTCATGAACCTGAAAAATATTATTCAAATAATGTCATAAACACCTTGAACCTACTGCAGGTAATGCGGGAATTTGGGGTGTCCCAAATCGTGTTTTCTTCAACGTGTGCAACATATGGCTTACCCAAAGCGACACCAATTACAGAGGATCATCCTCAGCAACCGATAAATCCGTATGGGAAAAGTAAATTAATGGTTGAGCAAGTGCTGGAGGACTATTCCAATGCTTACGGACTCAAGCATGCCTCTCTGCGTTATTTTAACGCTGCCGGGGCTGACCCGGATGGCGAAACAGGCGAATGGCATGAACCAGAAACTCATCTAATACCATTAGTGTTTGATGTTGCTTTAGGAAAAAGAAAGCAAATTGAAATTTTTGGAACAGATTATGATACCCCAGACGGTACATGTATTCGAGACTATATCCATGTCACTGATTTGGCTGATGCACATATATTGGCACTTGATTATCTTGAAAGAGAAAATATTAACCTCATTTGTAACCTTGGAAACGGAAATGGGTATTCAGTCAAGGAAGTGATTAATATTGCCGAACAAGTAACAAAGAAAAAAATACAAACTATTGATACTGGCCCTCGTATGGGTGATCCGCCAATACTGGTTGGAAGTGCTGAGAAAGCAAAAAGATTGCTGTCATGGGAACCGCGATACGCTTCATTGGAAGCAATCATTGAGACTGCGTGGAAATGGCATTCAAGAAAATAATTCAATGTTATAAGATAAGATGCAGGCTGATTGCTCTATGTTCTTCAATATATTGATAAAGAAACAACATGTTTAAAAAGCTTAAACAAATCTACCTTGATGAGTTATTTCATCCTTCATTCTTATCACTCTTTATTAATCCCTTATATTTTCTACGAAAAGGTTTACTGCGTGGCATAAGTTCATATTCTCAGCACATGAAAGGTGTTATGCTTGACTTTGGATGTGGCAGCAAACCTTATAAAAAGTTATTTAATGTCTCCGAATATATTGGCCTATATATTCAAGAAAGTGGGCATACTCACAAGAGCGAACAAATTGATGTCTATTATGACGGAGAAAAGATTCCATTTGATGACAATTATTTTAACTCAATATTCTCTTCTGAAGTATTTGAACATGTCTTCAATATTGAAGACATTCTTATAGAATTAAACAGGGTTTTAAAACCTGATGGAATGCTGCTTGCTACCGTGCCATTTGTTTGGGATGAACACGAAATCCCATATGACTTTGGTAGATACACATCATTCGGGATCAAGCACCTCTTGGAAAAACATGGTTTTAAATTAATCAAATCGGAAAAAACAACTAATTATGTTGAGACCGTCTTCCAGATGTGGAATGCATATTTGTACCAATATGTTTTACCATCCAAACCATTATTAAATTTGCTTCTCACTGTTATATTTATTTTTCCTTTCAACTTACTTGGAATAATTTTATCGAAAATATTACCTGATAATCGAAATTTCTATAACAATAATGTAATAGTTGCTCAAAAACTATAATAACGTTTTCTATATTTACTATTTAAAATTAGAATGATAATTGGCATATAACTTTATAAAAAAGTAAATTTGCATCGACAATCTATTATAGCTTAGACATTTTAATGAAAATTGTTTCACTAAGTACATCTGATCTTAATGGCGGGGCCGCAAAAGCTGCTTTTAGACATTTGAAGGCTTTGCAAAAGAGCCGCATAGATTGCAATATGCTTGTTCAAGAAAAAAAATCTGACAATCAGTATGTAAAAGGCCCAATCACAAAGCTACAAAAGGGCATCAATGTATTGCATCCTGAATTTGATCAAATTCCCGTTAGATTCTATAAATCACGAATGTTTGGAGTGTTTTCATCAGCATGGTGGCCCAATAAGACCCTTAAAAGAATATTGGCTGAGGAGCCTGACATAATAAATCTAAACTGGATAAGTGGAGGTTTTATTCGTATTGAATCGCTATCAAATTTAAAAATACCTATCGTGTGGACCCTGCATGACATGTGGCCATTTACAGGTGGTTGTCATTATAGTGGTAATTGTGAAAAATACTTTAATGAATGTGGGGGCTGCCCACAACTTAAAAGCAATAAAATGAATGATCTATCGCATAGTATTTGGAAGCGTAAACAAAGAGCTTGGGAAAAGCTCAATCTTACCGTTGTTTCACCTAGTAGATGGTTAGCTTCCTGTGCTAAAAGAAGTTCTCTTTTTAAAAATTATCCAATCGAAGTTATTCCTTATTGTATAGACTTGGACAGATTTGCTCCCACAGATAAAATTCATGCGAGGAAACTTCTTGGTTTGCCAAAAGAAAAAAAATTAATTTTATTTGGTGCAATGTCTGCTACATCAGACCCGCGAAAAGGGTTCGGATTTCTCCAAGAAGCTCTACAATATCTGTATAAAAAAAATCAGGAATTAGCCGAAATAGTAATTTTTGGAAGTTCTGGACCTAAATCGTCTCAAGGTTTAGGCCTCAAAAAACATTATTTTGGTACATTATATGATGATATTTCTATCTCACTTCTTTTCACCGCTTGCGATGTATTTGCTGCACCATCAATAGAAGACAACTTGCCTTTGACAGTAATGGAAGCACTCTCGTGTGGTACACCTTGTGTGGCTTTTGATATAGGCGGGATGCCGGATATGATTGAACATAAAATTAATGGATATTTGGCAAAATCTTTTGAAACTGAGGATCTTGCAAATGGTATTAATTGGGTATTAGAAGATAAAACAAGATCATACGACCTATCCTTATCTGCTAGAGCAAAGGCGGAAAAAGAATTTTCTGAAGAACGTATTGCCAAGCGATATACAAAGCTTTATGAAGATTTGCTCGGCAAATAAAAATAATAGCATGTATCCTAAAGTTTCTATTATTACAATTACATATAATTCTGAACTATACTTAGAGCAAACAATTCAGAGTATTATTAATCAAACCTATCAATGCAAAGAATATATAATAATTGATGGAGCATCAACAGATTCCACTCTTAGTATCATCAAAAAATATGAGGACAAAATCGACAAATGGGTATCCGAGCCGGATAATGGCATTGCCGATGCTATGAACAAAGGTCTTGCTCTGGCCATGGGTGATTTTGTTATATTCTTACATTCGGACGACTATTTTGTTGATGATAATGTTTTGTCCGTAGCCGCATCTCACCTCACAAACGGTTATGAGGTGTTTTTCTTTAGTATCTCTCTGTCAAACAATGGTGAGAAACGGTTAGCCAAACCACGGGGATTCAACTGGTGGCTGAACCTGAAGACCGGTGTCTTCCACCAGAGCGTAATCTGTGCCAGGACTCTTTTTGAGAGAATCGGTGATTTTGATACTGGTTTTCGGATAGCAATGGATTATGATTTTTTCCTGCGGGCATATCGGGCTAGGGTGAAAACAAAGAAAATTGATTTACCCCTGTCCGTAATGAGGTTGTGCGGGGTAAGTTCACAGCTCGATTGGCCTAGTCTGCGTGAGCGGTTCAGGGAAGAACATCTTGTGCATATAAAAAACTGCCCGTTAATCTGGCAGCGGCCTTTATATTATATGTATAGTCTGGTTTATAAATTTTATCGATATTGCAAATCCTTATCATGAAAATTGTCAGCCCAATGACATATGGAAATGGCGCTTATGTTGTTCATAAGGTACTTGAGAGTCGGTTGCCGGGCTATCAGGTTAAAGGGTATAGCCCGCGTTTTGAGTTTTGCCCCTTTCTTATGACATTTATCTGCAGATTAGATACGGCGGATATTGTCCATACTACGCCTGATTATGGATATCTTTTTGAACAACGGGATACTCCTTTGGTTGTTACCTTTCACAATTTTATGCTTGATCGGTTTATGCAATCCTATAGCTCGTTATTTCAACGTATCCATTACCGGACTGATTTGCGTTATTTCATCCGTAAAGCTCTTGAAAGAGCGGACATGGTGACCAGCGTCAGCAATTTTACAGCCAATTTGGTGCGTGAAGAGTTGGGCTACCGGAAAGAGATCAGGGTAATTTATAACGGGGTTGACCTTAAAAGATTCTCTCCGGTGAGAAGGAAGAGCAATACCTCGATCAAGGTTCTGTTCGCTGGTAATTTGACTCGCCGTAAAGGGGCCGATCTTCTGCCTGAAATTGACCGTCGGTTAAATAAAGGTATTGTCATTCAATATGCCAGGGGGTTGCGGGGAAGACCTCATAATTTTACTTCTGAACGGTTAATTGATCTTGGCTCCATAGATCACGCGAAGATGCCGGAAGTTTATAGACAGGCGGATATCCTATTGCTGCCAACGGTCCGTGAGGGGTTGCCTCTCGTGATTATGGAGGCGATGGCTTCCGGTTTACCTGTAGTTTCCACAAACTGTTCTTCTTTGCCTGAGCTGATAACAGACGGTGAGGGAGGTTTTTTGTGTGAATTGGGTAATATTCAAGATTTTGTCGCCAAGATAAATTTGATAGCGGACTCTGAGCAGATGCGTCGTGAAATGGGTGAATATAACCGGGAAAGGGCAGAAAGGTATTTTTCTCTTTCTCGGATGGTCGATAATTACCAGGAATTATTTAATGAGGTAGCAGGTTAATTTTAAAGCTTTATTAGGAACAAAAATATGCCGACAGTTGAATGGAATAAAAAGGTTTGGGATAAAACATATTCATGGAACCAGGCTGGTGACGAGTGGTCAGGAGATTGGGGTGGTTCTGAATCCCAGTGGTATGGTTCTTTGTTGCCTCGTATACATAAGTTTTTGCCTGCCGGTTCAATATTAGAGATTGGTCCCGGATATGGACGGTGGACCAAATATTTAGCAGAGCAATGTGCGAAATTGGTTCTTGTGGATATATCCGAGTCATGCATCGAAGCTTGTCGTGAAAGATTTAAATCGTATGAGCATATTGAATATTATGCGAATGATGGATTTTCTTTAGAAAGGATAGATGATAATTCACTTGATGTAGTTTTTAGCTTTGATTCCCTTGTTCATGCTGAAATTGACGTTATGAGTGGTTATTTAGGCCAAATATCAAAGAAATTAACGAAGAACGGGGTAGGGATAATTCACCATTCGAACCTAGGCCAATATAAATATTTCAAGTATTTTCGAGAGTTAGAGTCATTTTTTAAACCTCGTGGTTCCATTGCTTCTGACTTGGATACTACGGTTGAACAGCAGAAGAAAGAAAACAACTCCATGAACTTTTTGGATTTACTTAAGAAAATTATTCTCAAATTACGTCTGATTGACAGAACTCATATGAGAGCTTTGAGTATGTCGGCCAAGGAGTTTCGTGAAATAGCAGAGGAAAATGGGTTGAATTGTATTAGTCAGGAGATTATTCCCTGGGGTAGTAGCAAGAGGGCAATAGATTGTATTTCGATATTTACGCTTGAAAATTCTAAATGGTCTCGAAAAAACAAGTGCTTAATAAATAAAGAGTTTATGCGTGAAGCTCGTTATCTCCGCAAGCTGTCGACTATATACAGGATGGATGTTTGATGGTTAGCGGGAGTGGTATCTCCATGCAGTCTCAATAATTTGTTCAAGTTCAGTGAACTCAGGCCGCCAGTTTAATTTTTGTTTAAGTTTGTCGCTGTTGGCGACCAGTATAGCCGGGTCACCCTCCCGTCTTCCCTGGATATTATATTCCACTTTTTTCACTGTAACCTTCTCAACTGCAGTTATTACCTCCAATACGGAAAAACCGGTGCCGTTACCGATGTTGAAGCAATCGCTATGTTCATTGTTTTGCAGGTAATCAAGCGCTGACAGATGCGCTTTGCATATATCGTTTACATGGATATAGTCCCGGATACATGTGCCGTCGGGAGTTGGGTAATCATTACCGAATAAGCTTAATTTCTTATTTGTTTTTCCGCTCAGAGAGTTGAGAATATTGGGGATCAAGTGGGTTTCCGGATCATGATTCTCGACGATTTCACCGGACTGGTCGGCTCCGTCTGCGTTAAAGTAGCGGAATGCCACGCTACGTATGTTATGGGCAATTTCAAAATCCTTCAACATGCGCTCTACCATCCATTTTGAAGCTCCATAGGGTGTTGTAGGGTTTACGGCTGTTTCTTCTAAGATAGTAGTGGTGTTCGGCGAGCCATAAACAGCTGCTGTTGAGGAGAAGACGAATTTCTGCACCCCATGGCGTGCCATAGTGTCTAAGAGATTGAAGGTGCCTGTCACATTGTTTTCATAGTATTTAATCGGATGGTTGATAGAGTCATTGATTATTGAAAGGGCAGAGAAGTGCATGACCGCATCAAATGGTTCTTGAGTCAGGCAGCTGTCTATTGCAGTCTTGTCGAGTAGGTCGCCACAAATTAGCTTCACCCCCTCGGATAGCCTCTTGTACACCGGTAGAAAGATTGTCGAAGACTGTTACCTTGAAACCGTTTTCGGAAAGTATTTTGCACATATGGGCACCTATATAACCGGCACCGCCACAGACCAGGATTTTTATGTTTTCCTTAAATGTTTTGGAGCTTAAGAAGCAAAACTAAGAAAGTGGCCGCTTTCTAAGCATAGTTAAGAAAATTTTATAAAAACAGGCTCGGGGAGTTCTTTGTGTTATAATGTTTTGCTAAAACGTTAATAACAACAAGGAGATTCGTACCGTTTTAAAAGATAACACAATCCTTAACCACAAATTACTGCGTTTATTCCAAGACATGATTTTGATTGCCTTGTCGTTATTCATCACTCAGGGGCAAAAAATTCGTTCCTTCAATCGATGGGATCAATTCATGGCTATGTTGATTGGCCATATTTCTGGTCGTAAAAGCCTGCGGGATATTACTGATAATATCAAGGCCCAATAAAACCGATTCTATCATCTCGGCTTAAAGAAACTTCAAGGGCGACATTGGCAAGAGTAAATGAGCAGCAGACATACACCCTGTATGAAGGCCTCTTTTACAAACTGCTTAAGCGGCAAACTTTACTCGATTTGAGATTTTTGAATCCGGACAACCCTGACTAACTTTTGCGGACTTTTCGCCGTTTTTTCGGGCGAACTGAACTTGATGGATGGGAAATTCGTACTCTACGATGGTTGTGGAGCGACATTGATTGATTAGTCCAGAAAGCGCATAATCTGGCGGAAGATTAATCTTCTGTCCGGTCGTTGATAGATTATAAGAAGGAAGATGGATGGATGGAAGGGAGAAAGAAGCAGTGCTGTTTGAACGGGCAATGACAGACCTGCCTTCAGTCTGAATTTTAACACCTGACAGAACAATAACCTTTTTTAATACTACTGAGGGGCGATATTATCATGTTGAAAAAACTGGCCAGAGACTGGCATGTGCCGGAAGATTTCAGCCGTCAGACATCTTCATTTTCCATGGCCGAGCATCTTGCTGGCCGGATGACGGGCATCTACAAGATACTGGATCTCGGTTGCGGTACCGGGACTTCCGCTGACTTCTTCAAGAAGATAATACCGCGTGCGCAATGGATCGGGCTTGACATCGAGGAATCTCCGGAAGTCGCCTCACGAACGAAGACCGGCGCTGAATTCCATAGCTTTGACGGGATTAACATCCCCTTTGGCGACAACTCCTTTGACCTGATCTTTTCCAATCAGGTTCTTGAACACGTCAGGCATCCGGTCGAACTGTTGAAAGAGGCCCGAAGGGTACTTAAACCAGAAGGGTTTATGGTCGGTTCCACTTCGCATCTGGAGCCTTACCATTCATTCAGCGTCAGGAATTATACGCCATACGGGTTTCGTCTTTTGCTGGAAGAATCCGGGCTGCATCTCGAGGAGATAAGACCCGGGATCGACTCTCTGACACTGATCATCAGACTCGGTCTGGGGCGGCCGAAATTCTTTTCCCGCTGGTGGCGGAAAGAATCCCCCCTTAACAAGCTGATAAGCCTGTTTGGAAAACTGTCATGGAAAAGCCATGCGGAGATAAACGTTCTTAAATTGATTTTTTGCGGTCAGTTCGCATTCATAGCACGCAAAAACTGAGACCCTCCATCAGCTAACCCGAATATTTAAGGGGAATGAACTTTAAATGCGAAACAGTTATCTGGAAAATCTGTACAAGAGAACCATGGAAGAATCATATTCCCTGGCTGCTTCAGAAATAAGCTCCGCTTTAGTCGATGGCGGCGCCTGCCTGGACTGCGGAGCTGCCATGGGGGCTTGGTTTCAGAAGCTTTCCGCGGAGATCGGCCTGGATAAAAATCGGTACTTCGGCATTGAGTGGGACTCGTCGTCAGTCAGGGCGGCGGCGGGCAAAGGCCTAAATGTACAGCAGGGAGACCTCAACCGGTGCCTGCCTTTTGCCGATGACAAATTCACCTGCGTCTTTGCCCTATCCGTCCTGGAGCATCTCCTGAACGGCTGCCATTTCATCAATGAATGCCACCGAACTCTTAAAAAAGAAGGCAAACTGGTGCTGCTCACCCCGAACATCAGCACCTATTTCACAGCTTTTCTTTTACTGCTCGGCAAAATGCCCTCCAGCGGCCCACATCCGGACTCTTCATCGTTATTGAAGAAAGAGGAACTTTTCAAGGTCAGCAGCGACAGCCTGGTTGCGGACCCTGAGTCCGACACCCCGGTCCATCGGCATTTGGTAGTTTTCAGTTTCAGCGCGCTTAAAAAATATCTAAAGATGGCCGGGTTTTCAAAAGTGACCGGATATGGATTCGGTTTATACCCTTTCCCAAATTTCATGCAGCCTGTCCTTGAAAAAATCGATCCGCACCATTGCCATCAAATGGTTTTCATTGCCGAAAAATGATACCACCATAAGAAAGGTAATGTGGAAAACTCTGACAATCAGCATCCGCTCGTCCATAAAACCGGATATTATTGTCGGAGTTAGTGGTAATGCCAGGTGGTTGTTTACAGGGAGATTTCAAAAGAAGATGGATTCGTGATCACGGCATATTTCCTGAATAAGAAACCAAAGGGGGATACAATATGGCGATGCAGGCAGTAAATACAGCAAATAAGGGAATAATCGATTCTTGCTTGGGACTATCATCAGAACTTGCAAAGCTTCCGGTAAAGCATATTTGGGTTGACTATGACGAAGAGTCGGATGTTTTGTATTTGAGTTTTCGAAAGCCGCAGAGAGCAAAAAAAACAGTTGAGAGGGATGATGATATCTTGATTAGAACAGATGGTGATAAAATCGTAGGAATAACGATTTTGGATGTAAGTTCTAGATAGATGAGGTGAGTCAGAGATCAGAGAGAAAACCCAACAGGATCACATCCCAGTACCATCACTATCAAGAAAATATTCAGTTTTGTCGCCAATTGCGTGGGTCATTATATGAATTGATTGATCACGCAGGTGTTGCATTGGAATGTATTCTTGCAGTTAATCCACCTGAGGCGGATGCCTTCCTTGAACTTGAACGAAATTAAACATTTTTCAAAGGTCTCTTTTTGTAAGGTGGGCTTTTTTAAGATTTTTAAGATCCATCACATCAAATGTATACGCTCTGCCTATTTTAGAGGCCGATATTCGCCCTGCTTTGACCCATCTTCTGAGGGTAACAGATGACACTCCGAGATACTCCGATGCCTGTTTTAGATTAAATGGCTTTCTTGCAATTTCATCCTGCCATGCTTTCATGTCTAAAATCTCAGGGACATCCGGATGAGGGACTCTTATTCCAAACTCTATAATATGGCGCGCAACTTTTTGCCTTTCGTTTAATGGAAGAAGGTATATTTCCTTTATGACTTTTTCTGCTGTTAGCATTTTTAGCCTCGTATTCCTTTTAAATATTTTTTCAGGTTTTTATAAAAGTTTTCATGTGGACCAAGCTGGTACAATACAAGGAAATCGTTTTCAACCTTATAAGCCATCAGTGTTAATTGGCGGCCCATCGTAAACTTATGAACACTAAAACCCGCCAGGTCGCCTTTTTTAAGTTCACCAGCGTCAGGATTTGCCAGGATATCTTCCACTGCATCTAAAATAACCTGCTGGAAGTGG